>DASXRW010000407.1:0-10893 GCA_036506355.1 Burkholderiales bacterium | reverse complement strand
AGCACCTTGCCGCGCTCGTCGATGTAGATGGCGCGGCCGTTCAGCGCGCCGATGTCGACCACCGCGCGCGCCTGCGCTTCGAGGAACACGCCGCCGCGAGCATGCGTCGTCATCGAATAGAAGTGCCCGGTGGCGAACTTGACGTTCTCGCCTTCGCCCGTGGTGGCGATATAGGCCACGTCCTTCTCGGCGACGCCGGTCTCGTGCAGCACTTCGTCGAAGCTCTGCCGCGCAAGCTCCATGGGGTCGCGCCGCCGGATGCGCTCCACGCGCTTCGCGAGCCACGCGCCGTCGCGGAACAGCACCGCCTTCACGGCGCCCGAGCCGATGTCGATGCCCGCGGTGCAGCTCATGCCGCCTCCCGCTTCTTCTCTTCGCGGTGCTCCACGGTCTTGCCCTCCTCGGTCACCGCGCGCCAGGCGAAGGTCGCCGCGCCGAGCGCCCCGGTGTAGATCGAATCCGGATTGATGTTGAGCGTCACCTCGCCGTAGTTCTCGCGCACGAGGTCCATCAGCGCCTTGACCGCGGCCTCGTTCTTCGCCACGCCGCCGGTGAAGGTGAACTCGTTGCGGATGCCGCCCGAGCGCGCGAGGATCGACATCGCGCGCAGCACGATGGCGCGGTGCAGCCCGGCCATGATGTCCTCGCGCTTCTCGCCGAGCGACAGGCGATCGCGCAGCTCCGCGCCCGCGAACACGGTGCAGGTCGAGTTGATGCGCACGGTCTTGGTCGCCTTCATGGCAAGCGGGCCGAGCTCGTGCAGGCCCATGTTCATCTCGTCGGCGATGTAGCCCAAGTAGCGGCCGCAGCCCGCGGCGCAGCGGTCGTTCATCTGGAACGACTCGACGATGCCTTGCGGGTCGACCTGGATCGCCTTGGTGTCCTGGCCGCCGATGTCGAGCACCGTCGCGGTGCCCGGGTACATGACGTGCGCGCCGAGGCCGTGGCACAGGATCTCCGAGCGGATGTGCTCCTTGGAAAACGGCAGCCGCGCGCGGCCGTAGCCGGTGCCGATGACGTAGGTCTCCTCGAGCACGGTATCGAGCACGCCCTTGATCGGCGAGGAGATGCGCGCGCGCTGCGCCAGCGTCTCGGGCAGCGCCAGGTAGGTGCGCTCGAGCGCCGCCAGCAGGTGGCGCGAGATCGATTCGCCGTAGACGCGGTTCTCGACCTCGATGATCGAGCGGTCGAAGACGTTGAGCAGCTGGTCGTAGCGCACGCCGGCGTCCTTCGCCACCTGCTCGCCGAGCGCGAGGTACTGCGCGCCGGCGATGTCGCGAAAGAAATCGCTTTTGCGCTTCGCCCCCGGTGCGAAGAGCGCCGCAGCATCGTCCTTCAGCAGCGCAAAGAGGGTGACGAGGGCTTTGGCAACCCCGGCGGCCGCGTCGCCGAATTTCGCGGTGCCGACGTTTCGCTCGCAGACCTGTGCGAGGTCGGCGAGCTGCTCGAGGTACTGCTCGAGCCGGAAGTCGCGCTCGAGCTGGCCGAGAAAGGCTTCGAGGCCGCCGTTCAGCACCTTGTTTCTGGACAAGGCCTCGCGGAAGAGATGGAAGCGCGCGGCCACCAGTGCTTCCTGCTTCGCGATCGCGGCGGCGGTATCGTAGTTCGAGCGCGAGTTGGTAATGCCGCGGCCGAGCACGCGCAGCGCATCGTCCATCACCACCGCCTTGGTGGTGGTCGAGCCCAGATCGATGCCGATGAAAGTCTTCATGCTGCGACCGCCGCCGAGCGCTTCTGCTTGATCATCTGGAAGTAGCTCTCCAGGCGGTTCTTGATGTTCGCCGCCGAGAAGTAGCGCGGATCGACCAGATCGGACTCGATGAAGGCCGCGGGCTTGCCGGTGCGCTTCTCGACCTCGCGCAGGATCAGCAGCTGGCCCGCCGAGAAGCTGTTGCAGCTCTTGATCGAGTTGATCAGCAGGCCGTCGGCCTGGTACTCGTCCAGGTAGCGGCAGATCATGTCGATGCGCTGCGGGAAGTTGAGGTTGGTGTAGCAGCCCAGGCAGTACTCGGCGAGCGACTCGAGCGGCCGGCTCGCGTCGTGGCGGAAGCCGAAGTCGTAGACCCCGCCGACCTTCGAGTAGGTCGAGGCGACGACCACCGCGCCTTCGTCGTAGAACATCTTCCAGAACTCGCGGAAGCTGGTCCAGTTGGGCGGCCCCTCGACCACCAGCCGGTACTTCTCCTCGGTGAGCTCGCCCTCGGGCGTCACGGGCCCCTTGCCGGCGCGCATGCGCGCCTCGACTTCCTGCCACAGCAGCGAGTAGTACTTGGTCGCCTCGGGCACGCCGCGGAACGCGGTGAAGATCGGCCCGATGTAGTAGACCGCGCCGAAGTAGCCGTCGATCGGGCTCGGGCGGTGTCTTGCGCTCTGCAGCACGCGCACCAGGTCCTCCTCGGCCTTCTGCGACTCCTTCATGTACTCGCGCAGGCGATCGATGTCGAACTTCACGCCCGAGACGCGCTCGAGCGTCGGGATCACCTTCTCCTTGAGCTGCTTCACCACGTAGTCGCGCATCGCCGGGTTGATCTTGCCGTCGCCCTGGTAGGGCACGTGCAGCATCGTGGTCTCGCAGTCGTACTTCTGGCGCACCAGCTCGAACCACTTCATGAAGGTGAAGCAGCCGGTGTAGGAAAGCAGCAGCACGTCGGGCTTGGGCATCGGCTCGCCGGTCGGCCCGGTCTCGCCCTGCAGCATCATGCCGAGGTCGGTCTTCACGTAGGTGCAGACGTCCTCGGAATGGCCGTCGCGCTCGGCGTCCATGATCATCTTGCCGGACTTCTTGCGCAGGCCGCTCTGCAGCGCGTCGGTCTCGGGCAGCCGGCGCGCGAAGTCGAAGCACATCAGCAGCTCGTTCAAGTTGCCCGGCACGAAGGTCGCCGAGATCTTGCGGCCCTTCTCGTGCGCGGTGGCGAGCTCGTGGTAGTTGCGGTTGATGAGCTCCTTCTGCAGGAGCATCGCGTCTTCCTTGATCACTTCCTTCTTGGCCGGGGCCGGGCTCATGCAGCGCTCCACAGTTTGATCGAGTCGGCGAAGGTGCCCGCCTGCTCGCGGATCGGCGCCATCTGGCCGGTGTTCTCGGCGTACTTGAAGGCGGTGTAGGGAATCTTGTGCTTCGCCAGGATTGCCTGGAGCATCGGCCGCTCGAGCAACGCCGGGTCGCAGAACGAGGGCGCGGCGAAGATCACGCCCTCGGCGCCGCGCGTCTTCACCTGCTGCAGCAGGAACTTGCCCTTGTCCTCCTTCTTCTCGTCGTATTTCGACGAGGTCGACGCCGAGCGGTGCAGGAACGCTTTCGACAGCTCTTCCAGCGGCTCGCCGGTGAGCGGCACGTCATCGAGCAGCCAGCTCTGGATCAGCTGGAAGTCGTCGTCCACCACGTAGCAGCCGGCCATCTCGATCGACTTGATGAGCCCGAGCGGCGGCTGCTCGCAGAACGCCCCGGTGAGCACCACGCGGGCGTTGTCGCGCGGCGGCCGCTTTTGCCGTTCCGCTTCCTGCAGGTAGTCGCGCACGAGCACGGTGTGCTCCTCGGGTGGCAGCACGCATCCGGCGCGCAGCACGAGATACACCTCGGAGGTCGGCGCCTGCCAGGGCTTTTGCGCGCGGTAAGCGTAGAGCTCGCGGATCGCTTTGCGGTTTTCGTTATAGACGGCGATCGAGGCGCGCAGCTTCTGGTCGGTGATCTCGGTTCCGGAAAGCCGTGCGAGATCGGCGCGCAGCGCCTGCATCTCGTGGATGTAGAAGCGCCCGCCGACCGCGTCGTCGTAGTTCTGCGGCAGGTCGAAGTACTTGACGTACTTGTCCTTGAACAGGATCTGCCACATGCCCGAGAGGTTGCGGATCACGTCGCAGATCGAGGGAAACAGCACGCCGTCGAGGCACTCGAGCCGCCCGGTGAGGCCGAGCTCGAGCGTCGAGCGCGGGATGCGACAGATGTAGCTCTGGTAGTAGGCGTCGCCCTGGATCACTTCCATCTGGTCGCCGCCGCCGAAGATGCCGACCGGCAGCATGCCCGCGGCGTGCACGATCTCGCGCGGCACGTAGATCGGCAGGTAACCGATCGCCTTGGCCCGCGGATGCGCGGCCTTCCATTGCTTGACCGCATTGAAGTGCAGGTCCTCGAACAGCGTCTCGCAGCGCTTGACGATCTCCTGGACGCTCATCGGTGCTCCCAGCGCGGCGGCCGCTTGGCGATGAATGCCTGCAGGCCTTCGTTGGCATCGCGCGTGCGCATCAGCCTTTCGAGGTAAAGCGATTCGGCATCGGTGAGCCGCGCACGCATCAAGTCGGCGAACGGCTCGCGCGCGGCGCGCACCGCGAACGCGAGCGAGGCCGCGCTCTTTCCGGCGAGATTCTTTTCGAAGTAGGCGAGCCCCGCGGCGACCGGGTCTTCGGCCATCTCGTTGGCAAGTCCCCAAGCGGCCGCGGTGGCGCCGTCGATCGAGCGCCCGGAATACAGCAGGTCCTCGGCGCGCGCCTGCCCGATGCGCGCGGGCAGCAGCACCGAGGCGGCCGGCGCGAACACGCCGAGCCTGATTTCGGGTTGCCCAAGCTGGGCATTGGGCGCGACAAAGAGGAGGTGCCCCGCAGCGGCGAATTCCAGGCCGCCGCCGAGGCACTGCCCTTTCACGCAGACGAGGATCGGCTTCGTCCAGTCGAGCATGCGGCCAAGCAGCGCGTGCAGTGCGCCGAGCATCTCCTCGCAGCGCTCCGGCAAATGCTCTTCGACGCTCGCGCCGAACGAGAAATGCGGGCCTTCGTGGTCGACCAACGCGGCGAGCAGCCCGGCGTTGTCTCGGTGCGCGTCGAGCGCTGCGCTCAAGGCCGCGATCATCGCGGCGTCGATGACGTTCGCTTTCGGCCGCGCGAGGCGCAGCCTGAGCAACGCTCCGTCGCGCTCCAGCCAGACTTTCAGCGGCTCTTCAATCATGATTTCCTGGGCTGGATCTGGTCATGCAGCTCGCCGACCCAGGGCTGTCCCGCGGCGATCTTCTGGCGCAGTAGGATGAAGTCGACCTCGCGGTCGTCCTTGCTCCCGGCGTTGAACGCGATGAAGCCGGCGCGCGCCTCGGTGACCATGTTGAGCGCGAGCCAGGCGCGGTGGTTTTCCTTGTTGCGGTTCCAGGCCTCGAGCTTGGGCTTTCTCAGCTCCTCGACCGTCTTGGTGGTGCAGTCGGGGAAGGTCAGCAGCATCTTGGCGCAGAGCTCCTCGACCTTGTCGTCGAGCGCGGAGAGATCCACCGTGCCACGCTTGAGCAATTCTTTCCCTTGCCTGAGCGCGTCACCGGTCTTCGATTTGCCGAACGCAAGGCGGCCGAAATCGTCGTACACGCGCTGCGTCTCGACCAGCGGGTTGGCGACGAACTTGCCGTCGACCTTCAGCGCCGGAACGATGTCGGTGAGCATGCCGACGTGGTAGGCCTCGTGCGCCGAGAACGGCTCGCAGAGCACGCAGGCGGCCATCGCGCGTTCCGCGCCGATCACCACGGGGAGGAAGTCGGTCGCGCCGCCGATCGGCGCGGAGCCGTGCTTGGGGCCGGCCTGGCCGAAGCGCGCCAAGTCCTGCGCCACGGAAAAGTCGCACGCGAGCCCGAGCTCCTGGCCGCCGCCGATGCGCATGCCGTTCACGCGGCAGATCACCGGCTTGTCGCAGGCGAGGATCGACGAGACCATGTCGTTGAAGAGGCGCATGTACTGCCGGTATTCCTGCGGCCGCCCGGCGTAATACTCGGCGTATTCCTTGGTGTTGCCACCGGTGCAGAACGCCTTGTCGCCAACGCCGGTAAATATGACGCTCGCAACCTCGCGGGCGTTCGACGCAGCGCGGAATGCGAGGATCACGCCCTTCACCATCTCGGTGGTGTATGAGTTGTATTGCGCAGCGTTGTCGAGCCAGATCCACAGGTTGTAGAGGCCGGCGGCGATCTTCCCGTCCGGCGTGCGCGCCGGCCGGCGCTCGATGCGCAGCCCCTGGACCGAGAGCTCAGCCAGGTCGTGACTTCTCAGGAAGCGGGTTTCCGGGGCTGACATTTGGGGGTATTCCTCCTCAGTGGGTAAGGCCTGACCATAAATACCTCGGACCAAAGCACGCGGATTTGATCTAGTGCAAGGTTTGGCCACGCGGTTCGGCCAGATTGGAGGCCATGCATAACTCGGTTTCCGTGGCCCTCGCCGGCAGCGGCGGCGCAGGCGTGATGACCGCCGGCAACATGCTGCTCGAGGCCGCGGCGCTCGCCGGCTATTACGGCCTCATGACCCGCACCAGCGGCCCGCAGATCCGCGGCGGCGAAGCCGCGGCGATGCTGCGCGTGTCGACCTTCCCCACCGACGCGCAGGACGACCGTTTCCAGGTGCTCGCCGCGATCGACTGGCAGAACGTCGCGCGCTTTGCCGCCGAATTGCCGCTCGGTCCCTCGAGCCTGATCGTGGGCGATCCCGCGCAAGGCGAGCCGCCGGAAGTGTTCCTGAAGAGCGGCGCGCGCTATGCGCCGGTTGCCCTGAAAAAACTCGCCGGCGGCGTCGCCGGAGGCTGGCCCAATATGGTCGCGCTCGGCCTGCTCGCCGCGCTGATCGGCCTGCCGCGGGAATCGCTCGAGGCGGCGATGCGCAAGTCGCTGAAGAAGAACCTCGATGCCGGCATCGCCGCCGCCGGGCTCGGATTCGAGCAGGCGCGCGATCTGCCGAAGTTTCCGCTCGACAAGATTCCCGCTTCAGCCGCGCGCTGGCTCATCACCGGCAACGAAGCCGCGGGCTACGGCGCATTGCGCGGCGGCGTGCGCTTCGTCGCGGCCTATCCGATCACGCCGGCGACCGAGCTGCTCGAATGGCTATCGCCGGCGCTCGGCAAAGTCGGCGGCACGCTGGTGCAGGCCGAAGACGAGCTGGCCTCGATCAACATGGCGCTCGGCGCCTCGTACGGCGGCGTGCCGGCGCTGACCGCGACTTCAGGTCCCGGGCTTTCGCTGATGATCGAATCGCTCGGCCTCGGGGTGACCGCGGAGATCCCGGTGGTGGTGGTCGACGTGATGCGCACCGGACCGTCGACCGGCATCGCGACGAAGAGCGAGCAGGCCGACCTCAACATCGCGCTCAATGGCATGCACGGCGACGCGCCCCATGTGGTGGTGGCGCCTAACTCGCTCGCCGACTGCCTCGCCGCGACGCAATGGGCGGTAAGCCTCGCCGAAACGCTGCAGCTGCCGGCGATCGTGCTCTCGGACCAGTACTTCGGCCAGGCGCGCGGTGTGATCGACGCTCCCCGGCTCAACGGCCGTCCGTCCAGCCGGCTGCAAGCGCAAGCCGATGGCAATCCGCACAAGCGCTACGCGCTCACGCCCTCGGGCATCTCGCCGATGGCGATTCCGGGGACGCCGGGCACGACCTACACGGCCGATGGACTGGAGCACAACGAGCGCGGCACGCCGTCGTCGCAGGCGAGCGACCATCTCGCGCAGATGGACAAGCGTGCGCGCAAGGTTTCACAGCTCGACCCGGGGGATGCCTGGGCGAGCATCGAGGGCGAAGGCGACGTCGCGCTCCTCACCTTCGGCTCTTGCACGGCGCCGGCGCGTGAAGCGCTGGCCCGGGCGCGAGCCGAAGGCCTCGACGCCCGTCTCATTTCCATGCGCCTGCTTTCGCCCGCGCAGCCGGAGCGGCTCAAGCGCGCCCTCGCCGGCGTGAAGCGCGTGCTGGTGGTGGAGCAGAACCACAGCGGGCAGTTCCTGCGCCACCTGCGCGCGGAGTTCGAGCTGCCGAGCGACGTGAAGAGCCTGCGGCGGCCCGGGCCTTTGCCGTTCCGCCCCGAAGAGATCTACCGCGAGCTCATCAAGTCATGAACGCGCCTCTTAAGATCGCGCCGCTCGCGGCAAAGGACTTCAAGTCCGATTACAAGCCGGTATGGTGCCCGGGCTGCGGCGACTACTCCGTGCTCACCGCGATCACGAAGGCGCTCGCGATGCTAGAGCTGCGGCCGGAGAACGTGGCGGTGGTGTCGGGCATCGGCTGCTCCTCGCGCATCCCCGCCTACACCACTTGCTACGGCTTCCACGGCGTGCACGGCCGCTCGCTGCCCGCGGCGACAGGGCTCAAGGTCGCGCGGCCCGATCTCACCGTGCTCGTCGCGAGCGGCGACGGCGACGGCTATTCGATCGGCGGCAACCATTTCCTGCACGCCTGCCGCAGGAATCTCGATCTCACGTACATCGTGATGGACAACCACGTCTACGGCATGACCAAAGGCCAGCCTTCGCCCACCACCGAGCCCGACTGGTCCTCGAAGCTCGCGCCGGGCGGCACCGGGCTGCGCGAGTTCCACCCGCTGGTGATCGCGCTCGCCTCCGGCGCCAACTTCATCGCGCGCGCTTTCTCGGGAGACCCGAACGGCTGCGCCGCGCTGATCGCCGAGGCGGTGCGCCATCCCGGCTTCTCGTTCATCGAGGTGCTCTCGCCTTGCGTCACCTTCCGGCCCGAGCAGCGCGGCTGGAAGGAAAGGGCGCACCCGGCGCCGGTCGAGCCGACCGACGATCCGGCGCGCGCCGCGCGGCGCCTCATGACCGACGACGGCTTCAACATCGGCGTGCTCTACCGCGGCACTCGCGCGCCCTACCAGGGCATGGCCAAGCCCGCGACGCACGCCATCGCCGATCTCGAAGCCGGATTCCGCCTGCAGGAGAGCGCATGACCATCGCCGAGAAAGTCGACCCCTCGCTGGCGGACTTCATGGCGCGCGCCTACGCCATGGAGCTCGAGGCGAGCGAGCGCTACGCGCAGTTCGCCGAGCAGCTCGAGACGCACAACAATGTCGCGGTGGCGCAGCTGTTTCGCAAGCTCGCCGACATCGAGGCGCTGCACGCGAAGCGCATCCTCTCCGAGATGCGCTGGCCGAGCCTGCCGGCCATGCCGGTGCCCTATGCCGGCGAAGCTGAGGAAGGGCCGGAAACGGCGCCCTTCGACGCCGTGCATTACCTGATGCAGCCTTACCACGCGCTGGAAGTCGCGCTGCGCTGCGAGCTGCGCGCCCAGCAGTACTTCGAGGAGGTCTCGCGCGCGGCGCTGCCCGCTGCAGTGCGCGCCGCCGCAGCGGAGATGGCCGAAGAGGAACGCGAGCACGCGCGGCTCCTGCGCGATTGGATGAAGCGCGTGCCGCGTCCGGCCGAAGGCTGGGACGAAGACCCGGATCCGCCGCGCACCACGGAATGAAGCTGCTCCATCCGCAGGGCTGGAAAGCTCCGGTCGGCTACGCGAACGGCATCGCGGCGACCGGCACCATCGTGTTCGTCGCCGGCCAGGTCGGCTGGGACGCCCAGCAGCGCTTCCGGTCTGAAAATATTTCCGGGCAGTTCGAGCAGGCACTGCAGAATGTGCTGGCGGTGCTCGCCGAGGCGGGCGGCCGGCCCGAGCACATCTGCCGCATGAGCGCTTACTGCTGCGACAAGCCGGCGTACCTCGCCGCGCGGCGCGAACTCGGCCGCATCTGGCAGCGTGTCATGGGCAGGCACTATCCGGCGATGAGCATGATCTTCGTCTCCGACCTGCTCGATTCGCCCGGCAAGATCGAGCTCGAGGCGACTGCCGTCATTCCACAGGAGAAATGAGATGCGAGGACTGAAGGGAAAAACCGCCATCGTCACCGGCGGCGCGGCAGGCATCGGCGCCGCGATCGTCGAGCGTTTCAAGGCCGAGGGAACCCGGGTCGTGGTGTTTGACCTGAACGGCGATCCGAAGATCGACATCACCGATTACGCGGCGGTGAAGAAGGCGGTCGACGCCGCGGGCCCGGTCGACATCCTGGTGAACAACGCCGGCTGGGACATGTTCAAGCCGTTCCTCAAGACCGACCCCGCGTTCTGGCAGAAAATCATCTCGATCAACCTGATCGGCGCGATGAACCTGCTGCACTGCGTGCTGCCCGGCATGGCCGAGCGCGGCCGCGGCAAGGTGGTGAGCATCGCCTCCGACGCCGGCCGCGTCGGCTCTTCCGGCGAAGCGCCCTACTCCGCCTGCAAGGGCGGCATCATCGCGCTCAGCAAGACGCTCGCGCGCGAGCTTGCCAGCAAGGGCGTGCGGCTGAACGTGGTCTGTCCCGGCCTCACCGAGACCAACATGCTCACCGAGTTCATGAAAGGCGCCGGCAATCCCGAGAAGCTCGCCGAGGCCTACCGCCGCGCGATCCCGGTCGGCCGCCTGGGCAAGCCCGACGACATTCCCGGCGCGGTGCTGTTCTTCGCGAGCGACGACGCCGACTTCATCACCGGGCAGGTGCTCTCGGTCTCCGGCGGCCTGACGATGCACGGCTGAGGACCAGCGCAGCCGCAGTGATGATGAACAGCGCGATCGCCGTGGCGTTCGCCCAGGCGCCGCCTTGCGCCCAGAACATGCGCAGCGCGACCGACGCGTGCAGCACAGCGAGCGGTAGATAGAGGATCGGGCGGTAAGGCAAAGGCGTGCGCAGCACCGCCGGCAGGATCACCGGCGCGTGTCCCATGACCATCGAGAAGACGAAGCCGAGGAAGATGGCATGCAGCGCGGCGTCGTACGCCACGTCGAGCAGCATCAGCACGCCGCCGATGCCGAGCCAGAAGTAGCCCGCGAGCAGGCAGGCCGCGACGTAACGCGGCAGCCCGGACTGACGGACCGTGATGCGCGCGAGGTCGAACGCAAACAGCCACAGCGATAAGGCGAGGAGCGTCGCGCCCATCGGCCACGGAAAGGGCGTCGACGCCAGCACGGCGCCGGCGAGGAAGGCGAACGCAATGCGGGTCCACGCAGCGCGGCGCAGGTAGCGCGAGAGCTCGAGGCGCTCGGCGCTGATCGTGAGCGCGAAGAAGGCGATCCACCAATAAGTGCCGGGCAATCCACCGATGAGGAACAGATTGCCGGCGAGCCAGGCCG
>DASXRW010000406.1:0-4565 GCA_036506355.1 Burkholderiales bacterium | reverse complement strand
GCCGCCTGCTGCACGATCCTCCTCGGGGCCGTCGTTCCGAGATATGGAACGATGGTCTATTTGTGAGAACTACGCGGGCAAATTTAGCACGCCTAGAAGCCCAGCCGCTCGCCGATCAGCACCAGCGTGATGCGCCCGGCGATCTTCTCGTTCTCGATGATCAGGATCTTGCCGCACTGGCGATCGGGGCCGCGGCAGGCGTCGTTGTCGCAGCGGCCGGTCACGGCGCACGGCGTGTTCTTCTCCAGCTTGCGGCATTCCTGCACCGCGGCGGTGTTGCGGATGCGATCTAGCGCGGCGGCGAGATCGGGCACCACCTTGTTCACGCCGGCGACCAGGATCACCTTGCCCGCGCCGAAGGCATAGCCCGCGAGCCGGTTGCCGCTGCCGTCCACGTTCACTATTTCGCCCGACAGGGTGATCGCATTGACGCCGCCGACCAGCCAGTCTGCCGTGACCGCCTGCCGGCGCCGGCGCGTGCGCTCCTCGCGCTCGTTGGTTGCAGCTATGGCGGGACGCAACCACTTGTAGCCATCGCGGAGCGCATCCAGCAGCCCGATCTCCTCGAGCGTGGCCGAGCCGCCGTTCATCACCGTGGCGCCCTTGGGGATGCGCTCGAGCACGATGCGCAGCGCCTCGCGGCCGTCGGCGGCGTGCACGAGCTCGATGCCGCGACCCGCAAGCGCTGCCTTGAGCTCGTCGATCATTCCTCGCGCTCTACCGGCTTGCCACCGAGGAACAGGTTCGACCAGAGCTTGTCCCACTTGTCGCCCTCGTCGAGCGCGATCGCCGGGTCGATGATCTGGTGCGGAAATTTATTCAGGGGTGTATCGACCGCCAGGCTGGAAGGCACGCGGTTGACCGCCTTGAAAAACTCCTGCCCCTCCCGCGAAAGCAGGAAGTCGGTGAAAAGCAGCGCCGCGTGCGGGCGGCGGGAGTCCTTCGCCAGGCCGATGGCGCTCGCCTGCCCGAACGCCGGCGCGAGCGGCTTCCAGTCGACCGGCGCGCCGGCCTTTTTGAGCGTTTCCATGTTGTTGTTGTACGCGGTCACCAGGAGGGGAATTTCTCCGGAAGCCACAAGCTGCGCCGCGAGGATGTGGCCGCTGCGCATCGTCGGCTTCATTGCGGCGAGGCGCCGGAAGTACGCGAGCCCGCGCTCCTCGCCCAAGGCTTTCGTCAGCGCCGCGAACCAGAGCACATCGGTCGACTCGATCGCGAGCCGGCCGGTCCAGCGCGGATGCAGGAGCTCTTCATAGGAATTGGGCACCTCGGCAGGCTTGACCAGCCTGGTGTTGTAGCCGAGGACGAAGAAGGCGAAGCGCGCCGCCACGTATTGGCGATGCCCGCGCGGAAAGGCCGCAGGCGACAGTTCTTTGAATGCCGGCGTGTAGAAGTCCTCCAGCAGCTTCTCGCGATAGAGCGCTTCCATGCGGTGCGAGCTGGTCTCGAACACATCGGCGCCGTCGTGCCCGCTGCGCGCTTCCGCAAGCGCCCGCTGCACGATCTTCTCGGCGGAACCGCGCCAGTGGACCAGCTTGATGCCGTGCTTCTTCTCGAAGGCCGCGCCGAGCGCGCGGCCGTCCTGCACGGTCATCGTGCTGTAGAGCACGACCTGCCCTTCCTTCTTCGCGCCCGCGGTGAGCTTCTGCTCGCGGTCGGCGCCCTGATACATGTAGACGTCGCGGTTGGCGGCGCTCGTCGCTTGGGCGAGAACCAGGCAGGCGATGGCGACAACTTTTCGCACCGACGTATCATAGCCGCCATGACCAACCCGATACGCGTACAGAAGATCGGCCACGTCGGCCTCTATTGCCGCGACCTGCCGCGCATGGTCGAGTTCTACACGGGCGTGCTCGGCTTCAAAGTCTCCGACGTCAACGAGAAGGGCATGACGTTCCTGCGCTTCGGCGCCGACCACCACAGCCTGGTGCTGGCGAAGGCGGCGCAAGCGCCGTCGGGTCCCACGGTGCTGCAGCAGATCGCGATGGAAGTCGCCGACCTCGACACGCTGAAGCGCATCCGCAGCTACCTGCTATCGCAGAACGCGCCCAAGGTCAGCGCGATCAAGCACGAGGGCCCGGGCAACGACTACACCTTCGACTTCGACGATCCCGAAGGCAACCGCCTGCAGTTCTTCTGCGAGATGGACCAGATCGGCTGGGACGGCAAGAGCCGGCCGAAGGAGCAGTGGAAGCGCTTCACCGTCGAAGACTAATTCGGGGACGGAGCCCAAACCAGTTCGGGCTCCGTCCCCGAATTAGAGTGTCTCGCGGAAGAAGCGCTCGAACTCGCGCACTGCGCGCAGGTCCTCGAACAGCACTTCGCTCCGCTCGATGATCTGCCTACGCGCCTCGCGGCGCCGATCCGGCTCGGTGCCAAGACCGGCCGCGATGCGCACGTACTCATCGGGGTCGCGCGCCACCAGCTCGGTCCATTGCATCTTCCGGTACATGCCCGCGGTATGCCGGCCGCGCTGCAGGCCGCTCGGCAGTGTCACCACCGGCATGCCGAGGGCAAAGGCTTCCAGGCTGGTGTTCATGCCGTTGAAGTGCAGCGTGTCGAGCATCACGTCGCAGGCGGCGATGAGCTGCGTGAAATCGGGCATGGATTGCGGCGGCAGGAAGAGCAGCCGGCGCGCGACATCCGGAAACGCCTTTTCGAAGCGCGCGGCGAGGAGCCGGGCCCAGTTCTTCGCGCGTCCTTCGATCAGCACCAGGCGGCCGCGCGGATCGGCGCGCAGGATGCCCGCCAGCATGGCGTCGAACTCGGGATGGAACTTGAACAGCGTTTGCGGGCAGAGATAGAGGTTGGCCTCGCCCGGCAGGCCGAAATCCTCGCGCCGCCTGGCCGGAGCCGCGAGCTGCGGACGATAGTAATAGGCGAGCGTGCCGAGATCGCGCAGCAGGACAAGGCGCTCGCTGTAGTGCTCGGCGCCGTCGGCGGGCTCGTACAGATCGTTGGAGACGAAGTAGTCGATATTCGCGATGCCGGTGGTGTCGGGATGGCCGAAGGACACGCACTGCAGCGGCGCGAGGCGCGCAAACGCGAGGAAGTAGGTGAAGGCGTCCATGCCGATGTCCTGGTAGAAGAGGACATCGAGCTCGAGCTCGGCGATGCGCTCGCGCGCTGTTTCGAGTTGCGGCGGCAGCACCACTGCCCGGTCGCTCGCCGCGCGGATCGCGCGTGCCATCTCGTCGTCAACCACGGGTGGCGCCACGACGGTGGTGACCTCGAACTCGTCGCGCGAGAGCTCGGCGACGAGCCCGCGCGAGGTCTTGCCGATGCTGTGCTGGTGCAGGAAACGCGAGATGAAGCCGACGCGCGTCCTGCCCGGCTTGCGGGTGCGTCCGCAGTGCGGCGCCGTCCATAGCAAAGACGGACAGGCGCGGCGGTAGAAGTCGGCGAGCTGCCGATTGAGGTCGCGGTTGCAAAGCCCCTGGTAGCTCAGGAAGAAGTAGGCGGCGCCCACCTCCTTTGCCGGATCGGCGAGCGCGGGCGGCGTCTCGGCGAGGCGCGCAAGCTCGTCCGCATAGCGCGAGCGCCAGTGGGAAATGTCGTCGCGGCTGCGCGCGATCACGGGCAGCACCGTGGCGGCGCGCACCTTGAGCCCGGGCGCCTGCGCCCGCGCGTACGTCACCAGGGCTTGTTCCGGCCGGCCCTGGTCGGCAAGCGCAGCGCCCAGCGCGGCGCATGCGGCAGCCGAATCCGGCGCCGCGGCGAAGGCGCGCTGGTAGGCCTCGAGCGACGCATCGAGCCGACCGCGCTCATCATGCAGATCACCGATGGCGAGATGCAGCTGCCAGCGCCGCGGGTCCAGGCGCAGTCCCTGCTCGAAGGCCGCGATGGCTTCCTCGGCGGCGCCGCTGTCCGCAAGCGCATTGCCGAGATTCAGATAGACATCGGCCGAGCCGCCGCCGTGCTCGAGGAGCCGCCGATAGCAGGCGATGGCCTCGGCTATGCGGCCGCCACGATGGAGCAGGGCGCCGAGATTGCGCGCCGCCTCGGTGAACGCCGGGCGAGCCTCGAGGGCGGACTGGTAGCAACGCATGGCGGCTTCGTCGTCGCCCTGCTCGCCCTTGATGTTGCCGAGAAAATAGTGCGCGTCGGCGTGTCTTGCGTCGAGCGCGATCACCGCCTCGTAGCCGCGCGCCGCCGCATCGAGCTTGCGCTCAACGTGATTGACGCCGGCGAGCACGAACCCGGCCTCGGCCTGGCGCGGATCGGCGGCGACGATTTTTTCCAGCAACGCTTTCCCCGCCGCGGCGTCACCCCGGCGCAAAAGCGCCAGCGCCTCAGTGAGGGTGGCCGTGGTGATCGGCGTGGTGATGCGGATGGCGGTGCGGCACCCTCGGGTCCTGGCTGAACACCAGCGACTTGATCGTCACCGGCACCGTGCCGGACGGCATGCGGATGCGGCCGAGGTCGATGTAGTCGAAGTCGCGCAACGCGATGCCGTCGAGCACCAGCACCTCCGAGCCGAGCGCGAAGTCTTCCTTCAGGATCGCGCCCACCGTCTGCGCGACGTCGCCGTCCAGGATCAGGTAGATCGGCTTCTTCTCCTTGAT
>DASXRW010000405.1:0-1732 GCA_036506355.1 Burkholderiales bacterium | reverse complement strand
GGGCTGCGGCAAGACGACGCTGCTGCGCATCGTCGCCGGGCTCGAGTCCTGCGACCGCGGCGACATTCATATCGACGACCGACGCGTGACGCGCCCGGGCATCGACCGTGGCTTCGTGTTCCAGGCCGATGCACTGCTGCCTTGGCGCACCGTGCTTAGCAATGCGTCGATCGGCCTCGAGATCAATGGCACGCGCGGCACTGAGGCGCGCAGCCGCACGCAGGCGCTGCTGCGCCTGGTCGGGCTCGGCGGCTTCGAGGCCTACTACCCGCGCCAGCTCTCCGGCGGGATGCGCCAGCGCGTGAACCTCGCGCGTGCGCTCGCCGTCGACCCCGAAGTGCTGCTGATGGACGAGCCGTTCTCCGCGCTCGACGCGCAGACGCGCGAGATCATGCAGACGGAGCTGACGCGCATCTGGTCGAGCGGGCGCAAGACCGTGGTGTTCATCACTCACCAGATCGACGAGGCGGTCTATCTCTCCGACCGCGTGGTGGTATTCAGCCGGCGGCCCGGCCGCGTGAGGGACGTCGTGCCGGTCGATCTGCCGCGGCCGCGCGCGCTGTCCGTCAAGCGCTCGCGCGAGTTCAGCGCCTGCGTCGAGCGCATCTGGCGCCTGATCGAGGACGACGTGCGCCGCTCGGTGCTCGACGAATTTGCGTAAAAGGGTCAGAGCAATTTTCCGGTAACTACTGACGCACGTAGGTGTTACAGGAAAATTGCTCTCACCCCTTTTTACTCCGGCTTGATGCCGGCTTCCTTGATCGCGCGGCCGTAGCGCTCCATGTCGGCGCGGATCGCGGCGGCGAAGCGCTCGGGCGTGCCGCCGAGCGGCTCGTAGAACTGCTGCGCGAGCTTCTCGCGCAGGTCGGGCGCCTGCAGCGTCTTGTTGAGCTCGGCGTTGAGGCGCGCCTGCACCGGTGCCGGCACCTTGGCCGCCGTCATCAGGCCGAACCAGAGGTCGAACTGCAGGTCGGGATATCCCGCCTCGCGCGCGGTCGGATAGTCCGGAGCGAAGCGGCTGCGCTCGGGACTGAGGATCGCGTAGCCGCGCAGCTTCCCGTTCTTGATCTGCGGATTGAAGTGCGCGACGGTGCTGATGAACACCGGCACCGTGTTGCCGAGCACCGCGCCGAGCGCGTCGCCGCAGCCCTTGTAAGGCACGTGCGTCCACTTGAAGCCCGCTTCCTTAGCGAGCAGCTCGCCCGCCAGGTGCTGCGGCGAGGCCACCCCGCAGCTGGTGAAGTTCACGGTGCCGTTGTTCGCCCTGGCGTAGTCGACGAGCTCCTTGAAGGTCTTCGCCGGGAACTGCGGATGCGCGCCGACCATGATCGGCGTGCCGGCGACGAGCGCGATCGGCGCGAGATCCTTCAGAGTGTCGTACGGCACCTTTGCGTACATGAACGGAATGGTGGCGACGTTGTTCGGCACCATCACCAGCGTGTGCCCGTCGGGCTCGGCCCTGGCGACGGCGTCGATGCCGATCATGCCGCCCGCGCCGGTGCGGTTCTCCACTACGCAGGGTTGTCCGAGCGACCGCGGGAAGCGCTCACACAGGTAGCGCGCCATGAGGTCGTTGGCGCCGCCCGGGGCATAGGGCGCGATGATCTTGATGGTTTTCGACGGAAACGACTGCGCCTGCGCGCCGATGCAGGCGAGCGCAAGGATGAGCGCGAGCGTGGCTCTCACGCCACCTCGAAGAGCCCGGCCGCCCCCATGCCGCCGCCGATGCACA
>DASXRW010000404.1:0-4843 GCA_036506355.1 Burkholderiales bacterium | reverse complement strand
TGCCCACGGCGTGCGTCACGTAGAACGTGCCGTGGAACACGATGTTGGCGATGGCGTTGAAGCCGTTCGGCGTCAGGTCCTTGGTCGGGCTGATGAAGTTGCCCGCGGCGTTGTTGACGAGCCCGGTGAGCGGACCGCCTTCGTCCCAGATCCGCTGCACCACGGCGTCGACCGCGGCGGCGTCGCGGATGTCGACCGAGAGCGTACGCACCCGGCCGCCATGCTGCGCCATCAATTCCTTTGCGGTGTCTTCGAGCACGCCGCCGCGGCGGCCGGCGAGCCAGAGCTCGGCGCCGAGCTCGACGTACTTGGCCGCGATCTCTTTGCCGAGGCCGGTGCCGCCGCCAGTGACGAGGATGCGCTTACCCTTGAGCAGGTTTTCCTTGAACATGCGCGCTCCGGGGGAGGGGAGCGCGTATTTTAAGCCGGGACCTTCTCCGCGGCGGCGTAAGAAGCTTCGCCAAGGCCAAAGGACCAGTTCTCCTTCGGCACCTCGATCAAGTTGATCCAGGCGTCCTCGCGGCGCAGGCCCAGGGCGGCGAGGTTGTCGGCAATGCGGCGGAAGAGGGCCCGCTTCTGCGCGAGTGTCCGCCCCGTGCTGATGACGATCTGCACGATCACGATGTCGTTCGTGCGCGCGATGCCGAGGTAGCCCGGGTCGTAGACCAGGTCGCCGGGCTCGTGCTCGCTCAGGAGCTGGAAGCGGTCGAGCTCCGGCACATCGATCGTCTCGACCAGCGCACGGTGGATCGCATCGCCGAGCTTGCGGCGGAACTCCGCCGTCCTGCCCTTGCGCAGCGAGATGCGCACGAGGGGCATGGCGCTACTTGCCGTGCACCGCGAGCCAGCGCGACGCACGCAGCGGCGCCTGCCGCGTCTTGAGGCCGGCGAAGAACCGCGCGAGCGGCGCAACGATCAGGTCATGGACCGCCGCGGCGCGCTCCTCGCGCGCGCGGGCACTGAGCGTTTCCAGGTTCGGATAATCGAATCTCACGGCAGTCCTTCAGGCGAAAGACACGGCGGCGGCTCCGCCGAGCGAGTTGACGAGCGCGATGCCGCGCTCACGCAAGCGATAGGAATCGCCGGGCTCCAGCACGATGTCCCTGGGCTGGTTTTCCTCGGTGATCCATACCGAGCCTTCGAGCGCGGAGACGGTGCTGCCGGCGCCATCGACGACCTTGAGAGTCTGGTTGGGACCCAGCCTTACGGCGCCTTTTTTCAGTTGCAGTGTCATGTTTTGCTCCTTATTTGGCATGCGTAGAATGCATCCTTGGAGCCGCCCCCTCAAACGGTAAATTCTCAAGGGACACATGAGAAATAGGAATGTGATGCCGAGCCTGGACCTGCTGCAGGGCTTCGAGGCGGCGGCGCGCCACCTGTCCTTCACCAAGGCGGGCGAGGAGCTTTTTCTCACCCAGTCGGCGGTGAGCCGGCAGATCAAGGAGCTCGAAGACCAGCTCGGCGTGCCGCTCTTTCACCGGCGCCACCGGGCGCTCGCGCTCACCGACGCCGGGCAACAGTTCTATGCAGCCGCCGCGCAGGTGCTGACGACGATGCGCACCGCCACCAGCCGGCTCAAGGCGCAGACCGGCGGCCGTGCCCTCTCGGTCACCACCACGGCGTCCTTCGCGGCGATGTGGCTCATCCCGCGGCTTGCCGGATTCAGGCGCACGCACCCCGGCGTCGACGTGCGCATTACGGCTGATACGCGCGTGCAGGATCTCGAGCGCGACGGCTTCGACCTGGCGATCCGCCACGGCCCGGCGGCGCTCGCCGGGCCGAACGCCGTGCGCCTGTTCGGCGAGCGGGTGTTTCCGGTATGCAGCCCGAAGCTCTTGAAGAAGATTTCGCTACGCGAGCCCGCGGATCTCAAGAACCACACGCTGCTGCAATACGACGATCCCGACGTGCGCCATCCGTGGCTGCATTGGCGCAGCTGGCTCGAGGTGGCGGGCATTCCGGATCTCAAGCCCGCCGGCACGCTGTCCTTCTCGGGCTACGAGCAGATCATCCCCGCCGCGGTCGCCGGTCACGGCGTGGCGCTCGGGCGCATGCCGCTCCTCAAGGACATGCTCGCGGCGAAGCAGCTCGTCGCGCCGTTCAAAAGCAGTGCCGCGGATCCGGCGCGCGCCTACTTTGTCGTCGTTTCGAAGAACGCGGCGGGGCGGCCCGAGGTCGGGGACTTCGTCGACTGGCTAAAGGAAGAGGCTAAACGGTGAGCACGATCTTCCCGATGTGCTGGGAAGATTCCATCAGCCGGTGCGCCTCGGCGGCCTCGCCCAGCGGGAAGGTTTTAAACACCTGCGGTTTGATGCGCCCCGCCTCGATCAGCGGCCAGATCTTCTCGCGCAGGTTGCGCGCGAGATAGCCCTTGAACTCGGCGCTGCGCGGCCGCAGCGTCGAGCCGGTGATGGTGAGCCGGCGGCGCATCACCGCGTCGATGTCGAGCTCCGTCTTGGGTCCCCGCAGGTACGCGATGAATACCAGCCGCCCTTCCTCCGCGAGGCATTTCAGCTCGCGCGGCACGTAGTCGCCGCCGACCATGTCGAGGATCACGTTCACGCCTTTGCCGCCGGTCGCGGCGCGCAGTTCGGCGACCCAGTCCTGCGTCTTGTAGTTGAACGCCTTCTCCGCGCCGAGGCGCATGCACGCTGCGACCTTCGCGTCGCTACCCGCAGTGGCGAACACGCGGTTGCCGGTCGCCGCGGCCATCTGTATCGCGGTGACGCCGATGCCGGAGCTGCCGCCCTGCACGAGCAGCGCCTCCCCCGGCGCGAGCCTGCCGCGGTCGTAGACGTTGCCCCAGACCGTGAAGCAGGTTTCCGGCAGCGATGCCGCTTCCACCATGGAAAGATTCCTGGGCACCGGCAGCGCCTGGCCCTCCGGCACGGCGCAGTACTCGGCGTAGCCGCCGCCGTTGGCGAGCGCGCAGACCTTGTCGCCGCGCTGCCATAGCTTCACCGCATTGCCGAGCTCGGCCACTTCGCCCGCGATCTCGAGGCCGGGAAGCGGCGAAGCATCGGGCGGCACCGGATAGTTTCCCGAGCGCTGCAGCACGTCGGGCCGGTTCACGCCGGCGGCGGCGACCTTCACCAGGATTTCGTTCGGCTTCGGCGCCGGCTTGGGCAAATCGGCGGCCTTCAGCACCTCGGGCCCGCCGGGCCGGCTGATCTCGACTGCGCGCATGGTGCTCGCTATTATCGCGCGACGAGGAGGAGCACCGGTGGCCCAATTTCGCGTCGAGTTCATCCTGGATCAGTCGAGCGGAAAATATCTCGCCGAGCTGTACAACCCCGACAACCAGCAGGAGCTGGTGGTGCGCACCGAGGCGCTTTATCCGTCGCAGGCGGCGGCAGTACTCGGGCTCGTGCAGCTCTTCAAGGATGCGATCCTGCAGTTCCCGAGGCCGGGCGAGCCGCCCGCGAAAGTCGTGGGCAAAAAGCCGAAGCGCCGCAAGCCGGCGAAGAAGGCGAAGAAGAAAGCCGCCAAGCGGCGCAAACACAACTAGGAGGAGGCAGCATGAGAGTCGCATTGATCGCGGCGGCGGCGATTGCCCTCATTTGTCCAATGAGGCCCGTGTTCGCGGATTTCAATGACAAGAAGGCGATCAACGCCACCGTCACCGGCGCAACGCCGAGCGGCTATCCGCGCACGATGGTCGAGGGACTCAACGCGGTGGTGCGCGACGCGTATCCCGGTTCTTCGATCTCGTTCAAGCCCAATTCGCCCGGCGGCGGCGTGCTCGCCATCGCGGAGAAGCAGGCCGATTTCACGGCGACCGCCACGGGGACGGAGATTCGGCTCGCCAACGAAGGCAAGGATCCCTACAAGGCGCCGCTCAAGGGCAAGTTCAGCTACGTGATGATGCTGTATGACAACCAGTTCATGCACTTCATCATGACGAAGGAGTGGGCCGACGCGAATGGCATCAAGAGCTGGGCTGACATCGCGGCGAAGAAGCCGAAGATGCGTCTCGCCATTAACCGTCCGGACAACCCGCAAACCACGATCGGCGGACCCTACGAGGTGATGAAGGCCTACGGCTTCAGCTTCACCGACATCGAGAAGTGGGGCGGCAGCTACGTTCTTGGCAACAGCCAGATCGGCCTCGACGCGCTCACCGACGGCAAGGCCGACGTGTTCATGAACGCGCGCAACCTCGGCGATTCGCTGCTGAAGGAGATCGCAGCCAAGCGGCCGCTCGTGTGGATCGACGGCGATATGGCGCATCTGCAGAAGGCGGCCGATACCTTCCACTTCAAGGCGGACCTGGTGCCGAAGGGCACTTATCCGTTCATGGAGAAGGACTACCCGACGGTGCGCATGTGGGTATCGCTCCTCGCAGGCAGCCACGTGCCAGACGAGGTGGTCTACAAGTACGTCAAAGCCATCGCGGAGAACGAGGCCCGCGTGCAGTCGATCGGCGGTTCGCTGAAAACCTCCTTCACCACGGCGAAGATGTCCACCAACCCGGCCAACCTGCCGTACCACCCGGGCGCGCTGCGCTACTACAAGGAAAAGGGCCTGGCGAAGTAACGCTTGCTGCATCTCCTGCGCGAAGGCCGGCGCCACCGTCCCGGTGGCGCGTGGCTCGTCCTGATCCGCGCGGGCTCGGTCGCCGCCGCGCTGTATGTACTGTGGATCGGCGCGCTCGCGCAGATCTTCGGCGGCTGGGCGCTCGATCTGGGCGGCGCGCTCGATTCCGAGCTGCTGCTGCGCTTTGCCACCTGGGCGCGCGCCTTCACCGCTTACTTCCACCTCGATATCTCGATTTTCATCGCGATCACTTTCCCGATCGCGTTTCTCACCACCACGGCAAACCCCGGGCGTAACCGCCTCGCCT
>DASXRW010000403.1:0-14473 GCA_036506355.1 Burkholderiales bacterium | reverse complement strand
CTTCATCGCGCGCAAGCACGGCGAGCAGCGCGTCGATTATCTCGATCAGCGCCTCGAGCCGATCCTCGGCCCGACCTACGGCATCATGGTCTACCAGGAGCAGGTGATGCAGATCGCGCAGGTGATCGGCGGCTATACGCTGGGCGGCGCCGACCTCTTGCGCCGTGCGATGGGCAAGAAGAAGCCCGAGGAAATGGCGCAGCAGCGCGACATCTTCGTGGCGGGCGCCCAAAAGAACGGCTTGTCGCGCGCCAAGGCGACGCAGCTTTTCGACCTGATGGAGAAGTTCGCCGGCTACGGCTTCAACAAGTCGCACGCCGCGGCGTACGCGCTGCTCGCCTATCAGACCGCCTACATGAAGGCGCACCACCGCTCGGCCTTCCTCGCCGCCAACCTCTCGGCGGTGATGGACGACACGGACAAGGTGCGCCAGTTCTACGAGGACGCGCTCGCCAACGGCCTCGCCATCCTGCCGCCGGACATCAATGCCTCGGACTATCGCTTCACGCCGGTCGACGCCGGGCGCATCCGCTACGGCCTGGGCGCCGTGCGCGGCACGGGCGAAGGCGCGCTCCGGGCCATCGTCGAGGCGCGCCGCCCGGCGCCCTTCACCGATCTCTTCGACTTCTGCCGGCGGGTCGACAAGCGCATGGTCAACCGGCGCGTGGTCGAGGCGCTGGTGCGCGCGGGCGCGTTCGACGCGCTCGACGCGCAGCGCTCGAAGCTGCTCGGCTCGGTGGGCCGCGCGCTCGAGGCGGCCGAGCAGGCGGAACGCGCCGCCACGCAGTCGAGCCTCTTCGGCGAGGCCGAGGCGCCGCGCGGCGGCAGCCACGCCTATGTCGACGTGCCCGGCTGGGATCTGCGCCAGAAGCTCTTGGAGGAGAAGACGGCGCTCGGCTTCTCGATCTCGGGTCACCTCTTCTCGGTCTACGAGCGCGAGCTCGCGGGCTTCGCGCGCACGCCGCTCGCGAGGCTGAGTCCCGGAGACCGGGTATGGATGGCCGGCGTGGTGACCCAGGCGCGCACGCAGATGACGCGTCGCGGACGCATGATGGTGGTGACGCTCGACGATGCGAGCGCGCAGGTCGAGATCACGGTGTTCAACGAGCTGTTCGAGAAGAGCCGCGACAAGATCAAGGAGGACGCGCTGCTGGTGGTCGCCGGCAAGGTGCAGCGCGACGAGTTCTCCGGGGGCTTGCGCGTCGGCGCCGACGAGCTGCTTGATCTCGAGAGCCTGCGCGCGCGCTTCGCGGCGCGCCTTCGCATCGCAATGAACGGCGAGGCCGACGCGAAGCGCTTGCAGCAGCTGCTGGCGCCTTACCGCGCCTCCGGCGGCGGCGCGTGCCAGGTGGTCGTCGCCTATCGCAACGCCACAGCCGCCTGCGAGGTGGCGCTCGGCGATGCCTGGCGCGTGCGGCCGGACAGCCGGCTCATCGCCGAGCTCGGCGCCTGGCTCGCGCCGGAGAACGTGCAGCTCATCTACGGCGCCGCCGCCGCCTAGTTCGCCCAGCGCACTTCGCAGCCTGCGCGGCTGAGCAGGCCGCGCTGGTGCAGGTACCAGCCGTTGACCAGGCGCTCCTGCGGATCGAAGCGCCGCTTTTCCGCGAGAAAGCTCTTGAGCTGCGGATAGCAGGCCTCGGTTTGCTCGCGCGTCGCGTCTGCGGTGCAGGCGATCTGGAAGCTGCCGCCGGCCTCGATCGCCGCGTCGATCAGCTCGTGGCGCAGCTGCGCGCCACGAACCGACGCGCTGAGGCCGGCCACTGCGGCGAGGTGCAGCTTAACCTCGGCGTAGTCGCGCCGTGCCCAGCGCAGGTAGGTGTCGTCCTCCTGCAGCGTGCGCCGTACGGCGACGCTCTGCAAGGGAATGCGCCAGTCGCTGCAGCGCGTGTCGGCTTCCTTCATGAATTCGTCCACCGCGTCCGGCGGCAGCAGCAGCTCCAGCGCATGACTCGCGCGCTGCTGCTGTTGCAGCTTCATCTCCTCCGGCCGCGTGGCACGCTCGACCGCGCGCGCCAGCGTGCCGATGCGCAGGGTGACGCTGTAGATCGTGCCGAAGAGCCCATAGCCGCCTACGGTGAGCGCGAAGAGGTCGCGGTTGCGCTGGCGGCTGACGCGACGCAGCTCGCCGTCGGGCGTGACCAAGGTGAGCGAGGCGACATGGCCGACGGCCGGCGTGCCGTCGGGGCCGGCGGCGTTGCGCGCAATGCTCTCTCCAACCGTCGGCATGGTGGTGCGCACGTTGGCGCGCGCATCGCCGGGCCGCAGCTCGGCGGCGATCGCGTGCCAGGGCGTCGCGGACTGCACTTCGAGCAGACCGCGCATGGCGTCGAGCCCCAGGATGCGATTGAGGCGCGAGGCATCGAATGCGCTGCCGTTGCGGATGGCGTCGCACAGTTCCAGAGCGGACATCGGCGTCGTCGCGAGCATGGGATCCTCCTTGTCGTTAGCCCGCGGCCACCTTGCCCCGGCGCAAATTCCGGATCAAGAGAGAAGTGCAAAGTGGCCGAATCTGATACCGTCGGTCGCATGCCGCTGCGCCGCCGCCTGGTCGACGCCATGAAAGCCTGTCTGCGCGCGCGCGGCATGACCTACGGCGCGCTTGCCGCCAAGCTCGGCATCTCCGAGCCGACCGTGAAGCGCATGTTCTCGCGCGGCACGTTTACGCTCGCGCGTATCGAGCAGATCCTCGAGGTGATCGACCTCGACCTGCAGGAGCTGGCGCGGCTCGCGCGCGAGGGCTCGGGACGGCCGGGCGAACTGAGCACCGAGCAGGAAGCGGCGCTCGCGCAGGACGAGCGCCTGTTCTCGGTGTTCTGGCTGGTGCAGAACGACTGGTCGTTCGACGAGACCCTCGCCGCATTCAGCGTTTCGCGCGCGCAGCTCACCGGCATCTACGCACGCCTGGCACGGCTGAAGCTGATCCAGTGGGGACCGCGCGAGCGCGCGCGGCTGCTCGTGCGCCGCGACTTCCGCTGGCGCGACGGCGGCCCGGTGAAGAAGACCTACGGTCCGCGCGTGATGAGCGAATTCCTGGATGCGCGCTTCAAGGCGCCGCTGGAATTCCTGCGCTTCGAGTCGCGCGTCATGTCGCCCGAATCCGCGGCCGTGCTCAAGCGCCGGCTCGAGCGCGTGGTGCTCGACTTCAACGAGCTCGCCGAGGTCGATTCGTCCGTGCCGAGCGGCAAGCGTGTCGGCGTCGCGTTGCTAACGGCGTGCCGCCCCTGGGAATTTTCCGTGGTCCATGCGCTGAAGCGCCGCAACTAGGCGCTCGGCCAGATCTCGAAGCCGGCGTACGGCCGATCGCAGTCCGCCTGCGGCGGCTCATCGCGCAGCTCGTCGACCTGCGCGAGCCGCGGACCGCGCCGGGCCCATGCGATGAGCTGCGCGAGTGCCGCCGCATCGCCCTGCAGCAAGGCCTCGACGCTGCCATCGGCGCGGTTACGCACCCAGCCTGAGACGCCGAGTCGCAGGGCCTCATCACGCAGCGCATAGCGGTAGCCCACGCCCTGCACGCGCCCCATGACACGAATTTGCCGCGTCCTCATGCAAGCCGTCCGAGCAGATGTTAAGCTGCCCGCGCAGCGGGAGCAGCTCAGCAAAAAAAGGGAGATCGACGATGCGCATCGGCTTGCTGGTGGTAGCGGGACTCGCCCTGATCGGATTCCTGGTGGTGGCCGTCGTGCTGCCGCAGATGGCCGGCAGCGAGGCCAAGGAAGCCGCGCAGGCGTTGGTGGCGGGCGCGCAACCCGCGCAGCAGCAGGTGGGCGCCGCCGCGGAAAAGAACGGCAACGTCTCGGGCGCCGGCAAGGGCGTGAAGCTCGCGCCGAAGAACGATCCGAAGCACGGCGACCTGAAGTGGATCGTCGGCGACGATGGCGCGATCCGCGGCTGGAACGAAAAGAACGCGCTCGAGGTCGCCCTGACGCCGAGCATGCAGGGCGGCAAGCTCGGCTGGAACTGCAAGGGCTATCCGGTCAGCGCGATGCCGACAAGCTGCGGCGGGCGCTGACCGCCGTCAGAATCCCCTGGATGATCGCGCTCGGGGTCGCGTAGCTCTCGCCGAAGATTCCCCCGTTCGCGCCGCAGTCGCCGATCGCCACGACCAGCTTCGGCTCCGGCGTCGCCTCATAAGAGCGGCAAATCCCGCGTGCCGTGGACTCGCAGGTGGTGCGCAGCCTGATCCGCGAGTACATCGAGAAGCGCACCGGGCGCCCGCGGACGCCGGAAAGCGCTAGCGCGCTAGCGCGCTAGCGTCCGCGGCGCACGATGGCGCGCGCCGCTAGCAGTCCACACAGTCCCGCGCCCACCACCACCAGCCAGTCGCGCCGCCGCCAGCGGCCCGGCGCATTGCGCGGCATGGACTTGATCGCCTGCGTCGCGGTCT
Source organism: Burkholderiales bacterium (assembly GCA_036506355.1). GTDB lineage: Bacteria > Pseudomonadota > Gammaproteobacteria > Burkholderiales > SG8-39 > SCGC-AG-212-J23. The sequence goes on along the minus strand of DASXRW010000403.1, from coordinate 10,089 downwards.
GCGGCGGCGCCGCGCCGGTGAGCGAGGCGAGCCGCTGGGTGGCCTCGGCGGAATCGAACGACGACGCGAGGCCGCGCGCGGGCGGCGCCGCCGCCGCCGCCTCGGCGACACGATCGGCCTCGCGCGTGCGGCTCACCGGCTGCGCGAGCACGCTGCTCTGCGCCGCGGGGTCGACGAGCTTCGGCTGCGGCGGCGTCGGCGCGCCAGCCGTGGGCCGCAGCGGCTGGGTATGGGTGGCGCTGGCCGGATTGACGGGCGGGCCGGCGGCGGCGAGCTGCCGCTCGCACTCGCGCAGATCGCGCGCGAGCTCGGCCGCATCCGCGTAGCGCTCCTCGAGCGGTTTGGCGATCATTTTGGCGACGATGTAGTCGAGCAGTTCCGGCACCGCCTCGTTCACGCTGCTCGGCGCCGGCGGCACGAAATTCACGATCTGGTACATGAGGGCGGTGACGTTCTCGCCGTTGAACGGCGCCGCGCCGCACAGCATCTCGTACAGGATCACGCCGAGCGAAAAGATATCGGAGCGATGGTCGGCGCGCTTGCCGATCACCTGCTCCGGCGACATGTATTTCGGCGAGCCGAGCAGCATCCCGGTCTGCGTGAGGTCGCGCGAGCCGCGCATGCGCGCGATGCCGAAGTCGGTGATCTTCACCGGCCCATTGGCGAGCACCATGATGTTGGCCGGCTTGATGTCGCGGTGCACCACGCCGCGCTGGTGCGCGTAGGCCAGCGCTTCGGCGATCTGCGCCGCGATCGACAACGCCTGCGCGACGCGCAGCGGCCGGCCTTCGCCGACCAGCGTGCGCAGCTCGACGCCCTCGATGTATTCCATCGCCATGAAGACCACGTCGCCCGCCTTGCCGACGTCGTGGATCGTGACGATGTTCGGGTGATTCAGGCTGCCGGCGGCGCGCGCTTCCTGATAGAAGCGCTTCTCGTACTTGTCGGCGTATTCGCGCTCGAGCGTGATGTTGACCGTCTTCACCGCGACCGGGCGCTCGAGCACCGAATCGAGCGCCTTGTACACGACGCCCATGGCGCCGCGCCCGAGCTCCGACTGGATGACATAGCGGCCGAGCTGCGCGGGCTCCACGCCGGCGCCCATCAGCGGCTGGCCTTCACCGCGCGGAAAATCGGCCCCCAGACCGGATGGCCGGCCTCGGCCGGTTCGAGCTCGAGCGTTGGATCGGCGCTCAGCGCCTTGCGGAATTCATCCCGGCACTGACGCTCGCGGCTCGCCGCGCAGTGGATGAAGGCGAGGTGCTTGTGCGCGTTGGCGCGCTCCTTGTCGCTCAGGCCTTCCTTGATCGCGCCCTGGAAGCTCTTGGCCGATTCGGCGTAGTCGCCCGCTTCATACTGCTGCAAAGCGAGCTTGAACGGCGCGGGAGCCGCCTTGAGCGAGCTGAACACCGGGCCCCACGCGGGGTGGCCGGCCTCCGCGGCTGCGAGTTCCAGCTCCGGGTTGATGCTCAGCGCTTTGCGAAATTCTTCCCGGCATGCCCGGTCACGCCCCGAGGCGCAATGGATGAACGCGAGATGCTTGTGCGCATTCGCGCGCTCGCCATCGGTCAGCCCCAGATCAATCGCTCCCTGCAGGTTGCGCGCGGCTTCCGCATAGTCGCCATTCTCGTACGCGCGCAGCCCGGTGCTCAGCGCACCGGCGCCTTTGCTCAGCTGGAGCAGTTCGCGCAGCGGCTGCGATGCGCAGGCCGACAGCAGGGCGAGCAGCCCAGCGATCATCAGCGCGCGCAGCCTCATCGGAAGCGGTGCCGGATCTTCACCGCTTCGCCCGCCTTGACCTGCACTTGCTCCACGTGCGCCGGAAAGGTCGAGTTGCGGATCTCGATGGTGTGCGCTCCGGGCGGAACATCCAGCACACGCAGCGGCGGGCTCACGCCGCGGCTCTTGCCATCGACCAGCACTTCGCCCCACGGTGCGACGGCGAGCTCGAGACGCCCGGCGCCGGCTGGCACGGCGGCCCGCTTTTCCTTCTTTGGTGCCGCAGGTGCTGCGGCTGGCGGCGTCACCGGCGCCGGCGCTTGCGCCACGGGCTTGGGCTCCGGCGCCGGCGGTTCCAGCAGGGCGCGCGCGCCAACGCCGCCGGCAACGATCACGAGCAGCACCAGGCCGGCCGCAAGCATCGCCGAGCGGCGCAGACCGAGCGGCCCGGTGCGCGCGAGCCAGCTCCCCGGCATCTCGTTGAGCGTCTGCGCGACCGTGTCGGCGAACCGGCGGCTTGCCGGCGTGCCGCCGACCACGGAATACACGTCGTGCTCGCGCACGTGCTTGTCGGTGCGCGCGCCTTCGTGGTGGAAGAGATTCGCGTAGTCGCGGGAGAGACACGACACGACCTCGTAGAACGAGCGCGACACGAGCAGCTGTCCGGGGCGGGCGAAGCTCATCACGCGCTGCGCGACATTGATGCCGTCGCCGATGATGTTCATCTGCCCGTTCAGGTCCTTCACCAGCCGTACCGGCCCGAGATTCACGCCCAGGCGCACCGCGACCGCGCCAGCGCTGTCGCGCACCGCCATGGAGGCGAAGAGGGCATCCTCCGGGTCGCCCATGAAGGTCACCGCCGCGCCGTCGCCGGTGTCGAGAATGATGCGGTCGCGCGCCGGCACCTGCTCGAGCGCCCTGGTGAGCACGCGATTGAACTCCTGCTTGAGCTGCAGCTGGTCGGAAACCGGCTTCTTGGAGTACTCGACGATGTCGAGGAAGAGCACGCTGCAGACGAGCGTGCGGCCGGAGCTCTCCATCGGCGTATTTTATTTCACGCGCATGCCGGGCTCGGCGCCGGCATCGGGAGAAACGAGAAATATGCCCGGACCGTCTCCTGAGGCAGCGAGCACCATGCCTTCAGAGACGCCGAATTTCATCGTGCGCGGCTGGAGATTCGCCACCACCACGGTGAGGCGTCCCTCGAGCTTTTCGGGCGCATAGGCCGGCTTGATGCCGGCGAACACGGTGCGCGTCGCGCCGCCGAGGTCGAGCGTGAGCTTCAGCAGCTTGTCGGCGCCGTCGACCCGCTCCGCGCGCGCGATGCGCGCGACGCGCAGGTCGAGCTTGTTGAACTCGTCGATGCTGACGGCGTCGTTCACGGCAGGCTCCTTGGCCGCAGGCTGCGGCGCCGAGGCGATATCGAACAGCTGATCGAGCTGCTTCTGCTCGACGCGCCCGAGCAGGTGCCGGTATTCGTTGATGCGATGCCCGGCGGGCAGCAGCTCGCGCGCATCGCTCCAGCGCAGCGCGGCCACATTCAGAAAGCGCTCGGCCTGCGCCGCCACCTCCGGCAGCACGGGCTTCAGGTAGATCGTCAGCAGCCGGAAGAGGTTGAGCGCAGTGGAGCAGACCTGGCGCAGCTCGGCTTCTGCGCCCGAGCGCTTGGAGAGCTCCCACGGCTTTTTGTCGTCGACGTACTGGTTGGCGAGATCGGCGAGGCGCATGACCTCGCGCAGCGCCTTGCCGAACTCGCGCTCCTCGTAGAGCGCCTGGATCTCGCTCGCGCGGGCCTGGAACTCGGCCGGCAGGCCGGCGGCGCTGTCGCCGAGCGCGCCGCCGAACTTGCGGTTGACGAAGACCGCGCAGCGGCTCGCGATGTTGACGTACTTGCCCACGAGGTCGCTGTTGACCCGGGCGATGAAGTCGTCCGGGTTGAAGTCGATGTCCTCGACGTTGGCGTTCAGCTTCGCGGCGAGGTAGTAGCGCAGCCATTCCGGATTCATGCCGATGTTGAGGTAGCGCAACGGATCGATGCCGGTGCCGCGCGACTTCGACATCTTTTCGCCCATGACGGTTAGGTGGCCATGGGAGTACACGTTGGTCGGGATCTTGTAGTCCGAATACCTGAGCATTGCCGGCCAGAACAGTACGTGGAAGTACTCAATGTCTTTGCCGATGAAGTGAATCTGCTCGGTCTGCGGATTCTTCAGGAAGGCGTGGAAGTCGATGCCTTTCCGCGCGCAATAGTTCTTGAAGCTGGCGAGGTAGCCGATCGGGGCGTCGAGCCAGACGTAAAAGTACTTTCCGGGCGCGTCCGGGATCGGAATGCCGAAGTACGGCGGGTCGCGCGAGATGTCCCAGTCGCTCAATCCTGCTTCGCCTTCGAGCCACTCCTTCGCCTTGTTGGCGACTTGGGGCTGCAGCTTGCCGTTCTGGGTCCACTCCCGCAGGAAGCGCACGCATTCCGGCGCCGACAGCTTGAAAAAGAAGTGCTCCGAGGATTTCAGGACCGGCTTCGCGCCCGAGAGCACCGAGTACGGATTCTTCAGCTCTGTGGCCGCGTATACGGTGCTGCAGTTTTCGCATGCATCCCCGTACTGGTCCTTGGCGCCGCAGTTCGGGCATTGGCCCTTGATGTAGCGGTCGGCAAGGAACATGCCCTTTACTGGATCGAAAAACTGCTCGACCGGCTTGGTGTAGATGAGCCCCGCGCCCTTCAGCTTGAAGTAGATGTCGTGCGAAAGCGCCACGTTCTCCGGCGAATGAGTCGAGTGCCAGTTATCGAAGGAGATGTGAAAGCCATCGAGGTACTGCCGGCGACCCCCGGAGATCTCCGCGACGAACGCCTCGGGGGTTTTGCCGGCCTTCTCGGCCGCGAGCATGATCGGCGCGCCATGGGCATCGTCAGCGCCGACGAAATGCACCTCATGGCCTTGCATGCGCTGGAATCGCACCCAAATGTCCGCCTGGATGTATTCCATGATGTGGCCGATGTGGAACGGGCCGTTCGCGTACGGCAAAGCAGTGGTGACGAAGAGCTTGCGGGCGGCGATGCGGGAAGCCATGGGGGACGGCGATTTTAGCTTACACTTCAATCATGTCCGTGAGTGAAAGCAGCGTCCAGGACGCGCTCCGTAAACTCGTTGATCCCAACACCGGCAAGGACTACGTAAGTACCCGTTCGGCGCGCAACGTCAAGGTCTCGGGCGACGAGGTCTCGCTTGAGATCGAGCTCGGCTATCCCGGCAAGAGCCAGCACGAACCGATTCGCCGGCAGGTGGCGCAGGCGCTCAAGCAGGCCGGCGCGGCTGCCGTGGCGCTGAAGGTGAGCTCGAAGGTGGTGCCGCACGCCGTGCAGCGCGGCGTCAAGCTGATTCCCGGGATCAAGAACATCATCGCCGTCGCCTCGGGCAAAGGCGGCGTCGGCAAGTCGACCACGGCGGTGAACCTCGCGCTCGCGCTAAGCGCCGAAGGCGCCTCGGTCGGGGTGCTGGATGCCGATATCTACGGACCCTCGCAGCCGATGATGCTTGGCATCGCCGGCCGGCCCGAATCGAAGGACGGCAAGAGCCTCGAGCCGATGGAAGGCCACGGGCTGCAGGCGATCTCCATCGGGTTTCTCATCGACATCGATACGCCGATGGTCTGGCGCGGGCCGATGGTGACGCAGGCGCTGGAGCAGCTGTTGAAAGACACCCGCTGGCGCGAGCTCGACTATCTGGTGGTCGATCTGCCGCCCGGCACGGGCGACATCCAGCTCACCCTCGCCCAGAAGGTGCCCGTCACCGGCGTGGTGATCGTCACCACACCGCAGGACATCGCGCTGATCGATGCGAAGAAGGGCTTCAAGATGTTCGAGAAGGTCGGCATTCCGATCCTCGGCGTGGTGGAAAACATGTCGTTCCACGTCTGCCCGAAATGCGGCCACGAGAGTCATATCTTCGGCGCCGGGGGCGCGGAGAAGATGGCGCGCGAGTATGGCACCGAGCTCCTCGGCCAGTTGCCGCTCGACGAAGCCATCCGCAGCCAGGCCGATTCCGGCAAGCCGACCGTGGTGTCGGATCCCGACGGCCCGGTGGCGGAGATCTACCGCCGCATCGCCCGGCGTTGCGCCGTGAAGATCGCCGAATCCCAGCGCGACATGAGCGCCAAGTTCCCCAACATCGTGGTGCGGAATACGTGAGCATCAAGTCGGACCGCTGGATCCGGCGCATGGCGGCCGAGCATCGCCTGATCGAGCCCTTCGAGTCCGGGCAGGTGAAGGAGGTGGCCGGGCGGCGCGTCGTGTCCTATGGCACCTCGAGCTACGGCTACGACATCCGCTGCTCGACCGAATTCAAGATCTTCACCAACATCAATTCCACCATCGTCGACCCGAAGGCCTTCGACGAGAAGAACTTCGTCGACTACCGCGGCGAGGTCTGCATCATCCCGCCCAATTCCTTCGCGCTCGCCCGCACGGTCGAGTACTTCCGCATCCCGCGCAACGTGCTCACCATCTGCCTGGGCAAATCGACCTACGCGCGCTGCGGCATCATCGTCAACGTCACGCCGCTCGAGCCGGAATGGGAGGGCCATGTGACGCTTGAGTTCTCCAACACCACGCCGCTGCCGGCGCGCGTCTACGCCAACGAAGGGGTGGCGCAGGTGATCTTCATCGAGTCCGACGAACCTTGCGAAACCTCCTACCGCGACCGCGGCGGCAAGTATCAAGGCCAAAAAGGCGTGACCTTGCCGCGCATTTAGTTTGGTACTTTCTGCCCACCACTAGCTGTTGTGGTCGGACCCCGCCCGGGGCGCTATAGGGACCGTAAAAACGCATAAAAAAGCTCTTGACACGCGGGGTCATGTCCCTATACTCCGCTCAAGTTTTTTTTGAAATTGAGCGAGGAGAAGGAGGTCATCATGACAAGCCAGAGGAACTCCTATCCGCTGTACGAAGTTTGCGTTCGGGACATTCCTGAAACCTAGGTCCGTTCGACCGACTTTTTAGGGGATTTGGAGATGGGCGATCGCCCTCCTAGTAGCATCGCACGAGTAAGACAAAACGCAGTCAGCAGGCAGCAACCGCAAGAGCAGCTCTTCGACACGCATCCCGAAGTCAGCCTCGACTTCGAGATCGTGCGCCAGGCGGCAAGCCAGAAGTACAGCCGACCGTTCCTGATCGTCGACACGGCCATCGTGCGCGGCAAGGTGCGGCGCTTCCGCGCGGCCATGCCCCGCGTGCGCCCGCACTACGCCGTCAAGGCGAACCCGGACCGGCGCGTGCTCAAGGTCCTGGTGCAGGAAGGCTGCGGCTTCGAGATCGCCTCGACCGCCGAGCTCGACCTGCTCCTCGCGCTGGGCGTGCCCGCGGCGGAGATCTTTTACTCGAACCCGGTCAAATCGCGCGACTGGATCGCCTATGCGGCGGCCAAGGGCGTCGAATGGTTCGTGATCGACAGTCTGGACGAGCTGCGCCGGGTGTTCGAGGTCAAAGCCGATGCGAAACAGTACTTGCGCATCGCCACGCCGAACATCGGCAGCGACTGGCCCCTCTCGGGCAAGTTCGGCGCCGGCGCGACCGACGCCCGCGAGATCGTCGCGGCGGCGGCCAAGCTGGGGGCGGACCTCGCCGGCGTCACCTTCCATGTCGGCTCGCAATGCCGCAACCCCGAGAACTGGCGTGTTGCACTGGAAAAGGCGCGCAACCTCTTCGACACCATGGCGAAGGCGGGCCTCAAGCCCCGCCTGCTCAACATCGGCGGCGGCTTCCCCGTGCGCCACGTGAAGCCGATCCCGTCGATCGAGATGATCGGTGCCGTGGTCAACGAAGGGCTGAAGGCTTTCCCGGAGGACACCCAGGTGATCGCCGAGCCGGGCCGCTATCTGGTTTCCGACGCCGGGTATTTCGTGTGCCGGGTGCTCGGCACGGCCACGCGCGCGGGCAAGCGCTGGATGCACTGGGACGCCGGCCTCTTCGGCGGCGTGATCGAAGCGAGCGAGGGGCTGAAGTACAAGGTCCGCACCGATCGGTCGGGCCCCGACGTGCCTTGGACGGTCGGCGGCCCGACCTGCGACTCTGTAGATATCGTGATGCGCGAGGAGCCGCTGCCTTCGGACCTCCAGGAAGGCGACTTCGTCTATATCCGGAACGCCGGCGCCTACACTACGGCCTACGCGAGCCAGTTCAACGGCTTCCCGTTACCGGAAGTGCGCGTTTTCGAGTCTAAGCAGTAGGTTCGTACAGGGCGAAGTCGAACTTCGTCCCATCCGCAGCCGTGTGGCGCTCGCGCTGGGTCTCCCGCCAGCTCGAGCGGTCGTACTGCGGAAACCAGGTATCGCCTTCGTAATCGCGGTAGATCTCCGTCAGGACGAGCCCCGCGGCGATCGGCAGGGATTCGGCAAACAGCTGCTGACCGCCGATGACGAAGACGACGCTTTCGCCGGCGCAAAGGGCGAGCGCGGCTTCGAGCGAGCTCGCGAGCGCCGCTCCCGGCGCCTCGTAGCCGGCGGTGCGGGTGACCACGATGTTGTCGCGCCCCGGTAGAGGGCGCCCTAGCGATTCCCAGGTGCGCCGCCCCATGATCACCGGGTGACCCAGCGTCAGCCGCTTGAAGTGCTTGAGGTCCTCGGGTAAATGCCAGGGCAGCCGTCCATTGCGCCCGATGACGCCGTTAGCGGCGACGGCGGCGACCAGATAGATCTTCGGACCGATTTGTTTCGACATTCCGGCAGAATTTTGCTGAAATTATAAGTAGATGCAGTATCGATGCCTGGCCGCTGCCGCGCTTTTCGCGATTGCAGCCTGTGCGGCGGTCGATCCGCGGACGCCGCAGATCGTCGCTGTCGACGCTGTCCTGGCAGAAGCGGCCCAGGTGGCGCGGGCTGCCCCCGGCGAGCAGAAAGCGGCCCTTACGCGAGCAGAACGAGCGTTTCTTGGCGAAGCCTCGCCGGTCAATCGCCTGCGCCTCGCCACCCTTCTGGCGAGCCTGCCTGAGCCGCTGCACGACGACGCGCGCGCGGCCGAATTGCTCGAGCCGATCGCCGACGCTAGTGCATCCGGATATGGACGCTTTGCCGCGTGGCTCGCTGGCCAGGTGGCCGAACACGCGCGCCAGTCGCGCGAACTCGAGCGTGCCTCGCGTGAACGCCAGCTCAGCGAGAAGGAGCGCGACAAGCGCGAGGAGGCACTACGCCAGCAGCTCGAGGCCCTGCGCGGCATCGAGCGCGGCATCCAGGAGCGCGAAGACCGGCTGCGCCGGCGCAGCAACTGATCAGCTGCGTTGGAACGCCCAGCGCCGGCTTACCGCAATGAGCAGCGCACAGGCCAGGGCGAAGCCGCCCAGCACGTAGAACCCCGTGATGATGCCGTACCGGTCTGCGAGAAATCCCATGACGAGCGGCGTGCTGAGGTGCGATACGCTCCAGCCGAGGCCGCCAAGAGCCAGCGCCGAGCCTCGTTCAGCCGGCGCGCTCGCTTCCGAGATGGTGATCTGAAAATACAAGGTCATCGCCGCGGTGCCAGCGCCCACAACGAGCATCCAGAACGCGATGGGAGCGACGTGATTCACCGTGGGAACCAGGCCGACGGCGGCGGCAACGGCCAGGCCGCAGACCACCGGCCAGAGCGTTTGCGGTCCACTGCGCACGAAACGCGCAGCGAGCAGGCTGGCGAAGATCGACCCTACGGCACGCAGGCTCAGAAGCACGCCAGAAGTGCCCTCGCCATGGCCGAATTGCGCGAATAGCAGCGGATAGAACGACATGGCCAGGGAAAAGGGCAGGGCCGAGAGGTAGGCGCAAAGCATCGTGTAGACGATGATTCGCCGCCGCAGCAGCGGTAGGTATCCGGCCAGGGGATGGCGCGCCCCTGAAGCCGCTCGCGCGCCAGTCGCCGGCGTGGCCATGCCGGCGAAGAGGGAGATGACCCCCGTGGCAGCCAGCACCGCGAACGTAGCCTGATAACCGGCGGTCGCCAGCGCGAAGCCGCAGAGCACGGTGCCAACGATCTGGCCGAAGTTGGTGACGGCGTTCAGCCGGCCGAGCTGCCGGCCGCGCTTTCCGGGCAGCTCGCTCGCCATCGTCCAGGTCGCCGGCCAGAAGGCGGCACGCGACAGGATGAGGGCGACCTGCCCCGCCATCAGCATCCAGAATCCGTGGGCGAAGGTGAACCAGACGCCTGCGGCGATCACCACGAAGCAGGACGCGAGCATGATGCGTCGCCCGCCGATGCGATCGGTATAGGCACCGCCAACCAGGTTGAGCGGCGCCTGCGCAAGCACCGGCGCGGCGAAGAGTGCCCCGATCTCCGCGTTGGACAGGCCCTGCGAGTGGGCGTATAGCGGTACGGCGAGCCAAGTCATGCCGTGCCCGAAGTTCCAGGCC
>DASXRW010000402.1:0-3023 GCA_036506355.1 Burkholderiales bacterium | reverse complement strand
GCTTGAGCCGCGACTGGCCAACGTCGAACAGGAGGTCGCTGCCGAGCGTCAGGATCCAGCCGCGCTCGGTCTCGCGCGCCTGCAGCTCGGCGACCTGGGCCTGGAGCCGCCGCAGCTGCGCGGAGAGCCGGTCGTTCAGGTCGCGCTCCTGCTCGATCTCTTTGGCCCGCGCCAGGGCGCGGTCGCGCTCTTCCTCGGCCTGGCGCAGCCGTGCTTCGAGCGCCGTGCGCTCGTTCGCCCGCGCATGACCGAGCTCGCGCGCGATGCGGGCACGCTGCTCGGCGAGGTAGGCCAGATGCGTGGCTTCATCGGCTCGTGCTCGCTCGGCCTCGCTGAGGGAGCGGGCGGCAACGTCAAGCTCGGCGGCGGCGTGGCGCAGCACCGCGGAATCGGCTTGCGCCGCGCTATAAGCCGCCCGCGCTTGCTCCAGCGCCGGCTGGTTGGGCGGAGGCGACACGGCGCAGGCCGCGAGCAAAAAAACACCGATGAGCGCTGCGCGTCTCATTCCGGCTGCCGCGAGCGTTCGTTCTCCGCCACCGCCCAGGCGAACCGGGCGTCGACCTCGGCCTCTTCCGCCAGGCGCCGCGCCTGCACGCGGTCGTCGCGCGCCAAGGTCTGCTCCGCACGCTGCAGCTTCTTCTGCGCCGCAGCGAGCTCCGCCGGCGCGTAGCGGGTTGCAAGCGGCACCGCCTGCTCGATCGCCGCTCTCGCGGAGGCGAGCTCGGTTGCCGGCGGTGGGGCGCTGGCGCAGGCGGCGAGCGCCAGTGCGATGGGCAGGATGAGTGGTTTCACGGCTCCGGAAACCCAGAGGCACATTTCGTTCCCGGAATTACAGGACTCCCGCCTTTTACCGGCGAATTCGGGCTCCGTCCCCGAATTCACCGGGACCGCAATTTGCAGCACCCTTCCCCGTGAAGTGGCTCTTAGCCTTCGCGGTCATGGCCGTTGGCGTCCTGACGCTCATCCCCGCCACGGCGATCCAGGTGCCGAGTTCGCTGCGCGTGGGCAACCAGGCGCTGCCCGCGGCGAGCTGTGCCACCCGCGACACGCTCTGGATCCACCACTATGCGGCCGCGCTCTACGTCCCGTCCCGCGCCGCGCCCGATGCGGCGCTGCAGGACCCGACGCAGCCGAAGGCCCTGCATGTGCAGATCCTCAACAAGAGCTTCCTGCCGAAGGACCTGCCGAAGAAGTATCACCGGACGCTCGAGGAGCAGCTCGACGGCGCAGCCATGAGCTCGATCCGCAGCGCCTGGCGGGAGCTTTCGGTTGGTGACCGGGTGACGATCGCCTACGCGCCGGGCCCGGGCGTGACGCTGCAACTCAACGAACGCCTGATCGCGCGCACGCCGAAGCATGACGTGGTCGACGCGCTGTTGCGCGCCTGGGCCGAGGGCGAGCCTGTACCGCAGCGCGTCAACCGCGTCGTGGCGAAGCACCCCTGCAACATATGACGATCGACCGGCTGGTCTTCGGCTTCATCCTCTTCCTGACGCTCATCGGCTTCGACGCCCAGGGACAGACGACGCGCGACCTGCCCGATTTCAAGTCGCTCATGAAGGCGGCCGGGCCGGCGGTGGTGAACGTGATCTCGACGCGCAAGGCGCAGACGGCGGCGGCTGGCGCCGGCCAGACGAGCAACAGCGCGGTCCCGCGCGAGCAAGACCCGATGCTCGAGTTCTTCCGGCGCTTCATGCCCGACCTGCCGGAGCGCGGGCCGGCGCGCCAGGGACTGGGCTCGGGCTTCATCATCAGCGAGGACGGCTACATCCTCACCAACGCGCACGTGGTCGCCGAGTTCGACGACGTGAATGTGCGACTGGCCGACTCCAAGCGCGAGTTCAAGGCCAAGGTGGTGGGACTCGACAAGCGCAGCGATGTGGCATTGCTCAAAGTGGACGCGGACGGGCTGCCGACCGCGAAGCTCGGCGACTCCTCGAAGCTCGAGCCGGGCGACTGGGTCGCGGCGATCGGCTCGCCGTTCGGCTTCGCCAACACCATCACCGCCGGCATCGTCAGCGCAAAGGGGCGCTCGCTGCCCGACGAGATGTACGTGCCGTTCATCCAGACGGACGTGGCGGTGAACCCGGGCAACTCGGGCGGGCCTTTGCTCAACCTGCAGGGCGAGGTGATCGGCGTCAATTCGCTCATCTACAGCGGCACCGGCGGGTACATGGGCGTGTCCTTCGCCATCCCGATCGAGGTGGCGCTCGATGTGTCGCGCCAGCTGAAGAGCCAGGGCAAGGTGACCCGCGGGCGCGTCGGCATCGCGATCCAGCCGGTGACCAAGGAGCTGGCGCGCTCGTTCAAGCTGGATGAAGCCACCGGCGCGCTCATCATCAACGTCGAGAAGGGCGGACCCGCCGAAAAGGGCGGCGTGCGCGTCGGCGACGTGGTGCTCGAATGGAACGGCGAGCGGATCGACGAGCCGAACGAGCTGCCGCGCCTGGTCGCCGCGACCAAGCCCGGCAGCCTCGCGCACATGGCGGTCTGGCGCGACGGCAAGCGCCAGACGCTCGAGCTGCGCGTCGGCGAGATCGCGCCGGAACCCGCGCTGGCGGCGGCGCGCCAGGCGCCGGCGAAGCAGGAAGATCCGCGACTCGGCATGGCGGTGCGCGAGCTCATGCCCGCCGAGCGGAAGAACCTCGGCGTGGACTACGGCCTCGTGGTGGTCGACGTCGCGCAGCGCTCGGGGCCCGGCAGCACCATCCTGCCCGGCGACGTCATCGTCGGCGTGAACCAGAGCCGCTTCGCGAGCAAGCAGGAATTCGAGAAGCTGATCGGCTCGCACCGCAAGGGCGACATGGTCGCCCTGCTGGTGCGCCGCGGCGAGATTTCCCTCTACGTACCAGTGGAGCTGGGGTAACCATGCGGCGGATCCTCATTGCAGTGCTACTGGCGCTCGGCGCGTGCGACGCGCCGGAGAGCCAGCTTCGCCAGGTCACCATCGAAAGCCCGGCGGCGCTGGGCTTGAGCCTGCGCGAGGTGCCGGCTTCCGCGCTGCGCTCGGTCGGGCTCGCCTA
>DASXRW010000401.1:0-2703 GCA_036506355.1 Burkholderiales bacterium | reverse complement strand
ACATCCGCGGCGCCACCTGATGGCACGCGTCGTCGGCGGCATCGGCCTTTCGCACGTGCCGTCGATCGGTCCGGTGGTCGACCGCGGGCGCACGCAGGAACCGGCATGGAAGCCGCTGTTCGACGCCTACGTGCCGGTACGGGAATGGCTGGCCAAGTTGACACCGGATGTGGCGATCGTCATCTACAACGATCACACCGCCGACTTCAACTTCGATAAGTACCCCACGTTCGCGCTGGGTGTCGCCGAGCGCTATACCATCGGCGACGAGGGCTTCGGCACGCGGCCACTGCCCGAAGTCGTGGGCGACGCGGAGCTCTCCACGCACCTGGCCGAAGCGCTCATCTACGAGCACGAGTTCGACCTGACGCTCTGCCAGGATCTGGCGGTGGAGCACGGCTTTCTCGTGCCGATGAACCTCTGCTTTCCCCACACCACCGGCGGCTGGCCAGTGAAGGCCATCCCGCTCCAAGTGAACGTCATCCAGCACCCGCTGCCCACCGCGCGGCGCTGCTATCGGTTGGGGCAGGCGATCCGCGCCGCGGTCGCCTCCTACCCCGCGGATGCACGCGTCGTGGTGATGGGCACGGGCGGCATGTCGCACCAGCTCCAGGGCAAGCGCTTCGGCTTCATGAACGAAAAATTCGACCAGTGGTTCCTGGACGAGCTCGAGCGCAATCCGGAGGCGCTGGCGGAAATCAGCCACCAGAAGATCATGGAGGAAGCCGGCGCCGAGGCGGTCGAGCTCATCATGTGGCTCACGATGCGCGGCGCGGTCGCGCCGGGCGCGCGACGGGTGCATCGGCACTACTACGCGCCGATGACCACCGGCATGGGACTGATCAGCTTCGAGGGCTAGGCGAGCGCGAGGTAGACGCCGGCGGCGCCGGCGAACACCAGAGCGACGAAGAGCTGGCGCACGGCGGCGTCGCTGCAGATGCGGCGCAGGAGTCCCACCGGTCGCGGCGAGCGCGCCAGCGACGAATCCTTCAGCCGGCGAAGCGCCGCGGTGGAATCGAAAAGCCGCGACACCGGCAGCCGGGTATCGACCGCGATGGAATGCGCCGCCGGCGCATCGATCTTTTCGGGCGCGGCCTCGAGCTTGATGGTCTTGCTGCCCTCGGCATGAACTGCGGGATCGGACACCTCGCTCGAACGAACCTCGGTCGCGCAGGTCGCGAGGTCGGCGGCAAACTCGCGCGCGTCCTGATAGCGAACCACCGGGTCCTTCTTCAGCGCGCGCGCCACGACGAAATCCACCATCGGCGGCAGCCCCGGCACCTGGCGCGTCGGCGGCACGTGCTCGGTCTGCGTGATGAGGTGCTGCACCTGTTCCATGTTCTCGCCGGCGAAGAGTCGCGTGCCGGTGAGCATCTCGTAGAGCACGATGCCGAGCGAGAAAATGTCGGAACGCTGATCCACCGGCAGCCCCGAGATCTGCTCGGGCGACATGTAGCGCGGCGTGCCGAGCACCATGCCGGTGCTGGTCTTGTGGTCGGCCATGCGCATGCGCGCGAGGCCGAAGTCCATGATCTTCGCCTGCCCGCCGCCGTTCAGCATGATGTTGCCGGGCTTGATGTCGCGATGCACGACGCCGCGCGCGTGCGCGTAGGCGAGGCCCTCGGCCACTTGCCGCGCGATCTCCACCGCCTCGGCGGCGGGAATGGCCTCCGTCTGCAGGCGCGTGCGTAGGTCCGTTCCTTCGAGGAACTCCATCGCAAGGTACGCAAGCCCCTCGTGCTCGCCGTAGTCGAAGGTGGTGACGATGTTCGGGTGGTTGAGCTTGCCGGCGGCCTTCGCCTCCAGCATGAAGCGCTTCTTGTACTCCGCGGCGCCCTCGGCGTCCTCGTCGAGGATGATGGTCTTCAGCGCGACCAGGCGGTCAAGGTTCGGGTCATCGGCCTTGTAGACGATGCCCATCGCGCCGCGGCCGAGCTCGCCGAGGATCTTGTAGCGCCCGATCTTCTTCTTCGCCATTAGAAGCTCACGCGCTGCACCAGCGCGCGCACGTAGGGGTACTTGTCCATCACCGCGGTGGCGAAAGGCTTGTCGCTCTCGGTGGAAATGCGCGCGGCGATGCCGCCGCCGAGGCACGCGACGACTAGCAGCGCCGTCGCGAGCGCATAGCGCAGCTTGCGTCTCGCCACGGCGTTCTCGTCCAGGCTGAAGACTTCATGGTTGCGCAGCCCCGCGTCCTTGAACGCGCCCGCGGCGACGAGCGATACCTCCCGTCCCGGCGCGGCGTCGGCGAGCGCATCGCGAAACGCGCGGGAAGCGAAGAGCTTCGAGGCGGCGGCGAATTCGGCGATGCTCGCCGCGACCGCGATGCCGTCGCCGGTCATCGCTTCGGCGCCCTTGCGCCCCGCCGCCTGCAGCGCGCCGTGGTTGAGTCCGGCCGAGAGCGGCAGGCCCGCAGCCGACGCCGTGAGCGCGCGTTGCGCGAGGCGCACGGCGCCCTTTGGGTCGCGCAGCAGCACGATCGCCACGCCGTCGGAGGCTTCAAGCACGATGCGCGATGCCGGGTCGAGCTCCGCGGTGGTCACCGCCACCACGGCTTCGAGTTGCGCGCGCAGGCGCGCCTGCTCGCTCGCCGGACGCCGGGCAAAATCCTGGATACGCAGGAAAACCACACTCGCCACGATGGAGGTCGCCACGGCCCGAGGATGCAGGCTTTGGCCGGGTAGAAAAAGGAAATAGGACCGG
>DASXRW010000400.1:0-11872 GCA_036506355.1 Burkholderiales bacterium | reverse complement strand
CAATGCGGGTCCACGCAGCGCGGCGCAGGTAGCGCGAGAGCTCGAGGCGCTCGGCGCTGATCGTGAGCGCGAAGAAGGCGATCCACCAATAAGTGCCGGGCAATCCACCGATGAGGAACAGATTGCCGGCGAGCCAGGCCGCTGCGCCACCCGCGAGCGTCGCCATCTCGAGCGAAGGATGGCGCGCGAGCAGGAGCAGGTTTGCCGCCAATAGCAGCGCGGCACCGAGTGCGATGAGCGCGAGCCCTGCGGTGGGGAAATCAAGCAGGACGAGGACGCCGCCCAGCCCCGCCACGAGTGGCGCCGCGTAGGCCCACGGGGTGCCGAGCGCTACTGCGCGCTCCAGCGCGATGAGCGTGCCGAGGAAGCCGCACACCATGAGCGCGCCGTGCAGCGCGATGGCGTTGGCCGGAGCGGGGAACGGCGTGAGCCGCGCAAGGCCGCCGGCAATGCCGAAGGCGAGCGACATGAAGCCTAGCGCGAGCAGCGGCAGGCGCCAGCGCGGCGCCACTAGACCCCGAGGTGCGCCGCCCGCACCTCGGGTCGCGCGAGAAGCTCGGCGGCGCTGCCTTCGAACACGATCTGTCCCTTCACCAGGATCAGGTTGCGGTCGGTCACGGCGTTCACCGCCTTGAAGTTCTTGTCGACGATGACGGTGGCGATGCCCGATTCGCGCACGCGCCGCACGATGCGCCAGATGTCCTGCGCGATGCGCGGCGCGAGGCCCTCGGTCGCCTCGTCGAGGATCAGGAGCTCGGGATTGGTCATGAGCGCGCGCCCGATGGTGAGCATCTGCTGCTCGCCGCCCGAGAGCTGGCCGCCGCCGTGCTGCAGCCGCGCGCCGAGCCGCGGAAAGATTTCCAGGACGCGCTCGAACGTCCACGGCCCCGGCCGCGCCGCCATCACCAGGTTTTCGCGCACGCTGAGATTCGGGAAGATGCCGCGCCCCTCGGGCACGTAGGCGACGCCGCTGCGCGCGATGCGGTGAGGCGCTTCGCGCGTGACGTCCCGCCCCTTCAGCATGACGCTGCCCTGCCGCGGCCGCACGAGGCCCAGGATCGATTTCAGCAGCGTCGTCTTGCCCATGCCGTTGCGACCCATCAGGCCGAGCGACTCGCCGCGATGCAGGCGCAGGCTCACGCCTTGCAGCACGTGGCTCGAGCCATAGAAAGTGTGCAGCCCGCTCGCCTCGATCAGGAGCTCAGTCACCCGTTTCTCCCAGATAGGCCTTCTGCACCTCGGCGTTCGCGCGTACCGCGGCGGGGCTGCCGCTCGCGAGCACCGCGCCGTCGACCATCACCGTGAGCGTGTCGGCGAGCGCGAACACGGCGTCCATGTCGTGCTCGACGAGCAGCATGCCGTGTCCGGGAGCGAGCTTGCGCAGGAGCTCGACCATGCGCGCCGACTCCTCGGCGCCCATGCCGGCGAGCGGCTCGTCGAGCAGCAGCAGCCGCGGGCGCGTGGCGAGCGTCATCGCCACCTCGAGCTGGCGGCGCTCGCCGTGCGAAAGCGCAGCGGCGATGGAGCTTTTCTGCGAGCCCAGGTCACACAAATCGAGGGCGCGCTCGGCGGCCTCGTTGAGCTCGCGGTAGCGCGCTGCCGGCCGCAGGAAGCGCATCGAGCTCGGCAGGCGCGATTGCGCGGCGAGCCGGCAGTTCTCGAACGCGGTGAAGCTCATGAAGATGTTGGTGCGCTGGAAGCTGCGCCCGACGCCGAGCTGCGAGACGCGGTGCGCCGGCAGGCCGGTCGCCTCGCGGCCGAGGATCTCGATGCGCCCGGCGCTCGGCGCGAGCTCGCCCGAAAGCAGGTTGATGAGCGTGGTCTTGCCGGCGCCGTTCGGCCCGATCACCGCGTGCACGCGGCCGGCATGGCATTCGAGCGACACCGACGCGACCGCCGTCAAGCCGCCGAAATCGCGGCGCAGGTTTTCGGTGCGCAGCAGCGGCTCAGCCACGCCGCCTCCAGGCAAAGAGCTGCGTCAAGCCGCGCGGCACGAACAGCACCGAGAGCACGATGAAGGCGCCGAGCAGGAGCTGCCAGTGCTTGGTCCATCCCTGGAACACGAGCTCCAGCGCCTTCAAGGCCACCGCGCCGACGATCGGGCCGGCAGGCGTGCCCATGCCGCCGAGGATCACCATCATGAGCAGCTGGCCCGACTGATGCCACGACAGCATCTCCGGGTTGACCAGGCCGTCGTGCGCCGCGGCGAGCCAGCCGGCGAGCCCGGCGAGCATGCCGGCGAGCACGAAGCAGGCGAGCTTGTAGCGGAAGGTGGCGAAGCCGAGCATGCGCATGCGGTGCTCGTTCTCCTTGATGCCGGCGAGCACCCGGCCGAACGGCGAAGCGAGCAGCACGCGCAGCGTGGCGTACACGAACACCATCAGCGCCAGCGCGAAATAGTAGAAGTGCGTGCTGTTCTCGAGGTCGAACGGCTTCCAGCCGAGGAGCTCGAGCGCGGGGCGCACGTAGATGTACTTGCCGTCCGAGCCGCCGAGGTGGCTCGAATCATGCACGTAGTAGTAGGCCATCTGCCCGAACGCCAGCGTCACCATGATGAAGTAGATGCCCGAGGTACGCAGCACGAGCAGGCCCACGACAAGCGACGCAGCCGCGGCAATGCCGAGCGATGCGGCAAGGCTCCACCAGATCCCGGCCGCCTGGGTTTCGGGCGTAACGAGCATGAGCGCGTACGCCGCCAGGCCGAAGGGCAGCGCATGGCCCAGGCTGACGAGGCCGGTGTAGCCGACGAGCAGGTCGAGGCTCATGGCGAACATCGCCATGACCATCACTTTGGTGATGAACTGGATGTAGAACTTCTCGCCCACCAGCGGGAATGCCGCGAGCGCGAGCAGCCCGGCGAGCAGCAGCAGCTGGAGAGAGCGCGCCTGGCGGTCCATCTCAGGCGCGGCCGAAGATGCCCTGCGGCCGCCAGAGCAGCACGGCGGCCATCAGGAGGTAGACCACCATTGCCGCGATCTGCGGCACGAGCACTTTACCGAAGGTGTCAGCGAGGCCGATGAGGATCGCTGCCACGAACGCCCCCTTCACCGAGCCGATGCCGCCGATCACCACCACGACGAAGGAGATGATCAGCACCTGGTTGCCCATGCCCGGGAACACCGACGACACCGGCGCCGCGAGCATGCCGGCGAGCGCGGCGAGCGCCACGCCGAGCGCGAACACTGCGCGGTAGAGGAGCGCGATGTCGATGCCGAGGGATTGCGCCATGTCGCGGTTGAAGCTGCCGGCGCGGATCATCATGCCCAGGCGCGTCTTCTGGATCAGCCAGTACATGCCCGCGGCGATGGCGAGGCAGATCGCCGACATGGCGAGGCGATACACCTGGTAGGAGAGCGTGTCGGTGAGCGGGATCGAGAAGTCGAGCAGCTGCGGCACCTGCACGCCGTGCACATCGTCGCCCCAGACGAGGCTGCGCAGCTCCTCGAAGATCAGGATCAGCCCGTAGGTGAGCAGCACCTGGTAGAGGTGGTCGCGCTGGTAGAGAAAGCGCATCACCAGCCACTCGAGCGCCATGCCGAGCAGCACCGCGAGCACCACGCCCGCGGCGAGCGCCAGCCAGAAACTGCCCAGCCGCTCGGTGAGCGAGAACGCGAGGTACGCGCCGACCATGTAGAAGCTGCCGTGCGCGAGGTTGATGATGCCGAGGATGCCGAAGATCAGCGTCAGGCCGCTCGCCACGAGAAACAGCAGCAGGCCGTACTGCACGCCGTTCAGCACCTGGATGAGAAAGATCACGGGGTCCATAAAAAAGAGCCGGCGCCTTGCGGACACCGGCCCTTTTGTCAGGCGCCTCCCCGGCTACGCCAGCATCCTGCAGCCGGGGGCCGGATCCTCGAGCGCTTTCCACGCCACCGAGACGTATTTGTTCTGCTCGCCCACGACCTGGCGCAGGTAGCTGTCCTGGATCGGGTTGTGCGCCCGCGACATCTTCCACTTGCCGCGCGGGCTGTCGATCGTCACGCCTTCCATCGCCGCGAACATCGCCTTCGCCGCCTTGACGTCGCCCTTCACCGCTTTGAGGCCGATGTCGAGGAGTTGCGCGGCGTCGTAGCCCTGCACCGCGTAGACGTCGGGCTGCAGCTTGTAGGCCTTGGCGTAATTCAGGCGGAACTCCTTGTCCTTGGGAATTTCCAGGCTGTCCGCGTAGTGCAGCGTGGTGAGGATGCCTTGCGCCGACGCGCCCTGTGCCTGCAGCGTGCCGTCGGTGAGAAAGCCGTTGCCGTAGAGCGGGATCTTCGCCTTCAAGCCCGCGGCATCGTAGTCCTTGACGAATTTCACCGCCGCGCCGCCGGCGAAGAAGCAAGCCACGGCATCGGGCTTCGCTGCGGCGATCTCGGTAAGCAGCGCCTGGAATTCGACGTTCGGGAAGGGCAGCCAGAGGTCCTTGACGATCTTGCCGCCGACCTTCTCGTAGCCCTGCCTGAAGCCGCCGAACATCTCCTCGCCCGCGGCGTACTTGTGCGTGATCCAGGCGCAGGTCTTGTGCCCCTTCTCCCACATCACCTTGCCAAGCGCATGGATCGTCTGCCAGTTGGAGAACGAGGTGCGGAAGATGTTGGGCGCGCAGAGCTGCCCGGTCGCGGCGCCGAAGCCGGCATTCGGGATGATGGAGAGCACGCCCGATTCGCGCACCACCTTGACCATGCCCGCCTGCACCCCCGAGTGCACCGTGCCGACCAGCACGTCGACCTTGTCGCGGTTGACGATGCGGTTGGCGTTGTCGACCGCCTTCGCAGGCTCGGACTCGTCGTCGAGCACCACGTACTCGATGTCGCGGCCGGCGAGCTTGCCGCCTTTCTCGGCGACGTAAAGCTTGAATGCGTTGGTGATGGCGTTGCCGAGCGAGGCGTAAGTGCCGGTATAGGGCAGCATCAGGCCCACCTTGAGGGGCGCGGGCTGCGCGAAAGCGAACGGCAGCGCGAGTGGGCTCGCGCTCAGCGCGAGGCCGCCTGCTCCCTGCAGGAAACGGCGGCGGGAAGTTCGCTGGTCATTAATGGTCATGGTGGTGCTCCTTGGTGATGCGGGTGTCAGATCCGCAGCCTGAATCGCTGGATCTTCCCCGTGGCGGTCTTGGGAAGCTCCGGAATGAATTCGATCCAGCGCGGGTATTTGTAAGGTGCGAGCTTGGCCTTCACGTGCTGCTGCAGCGCCTTTCTCAGCGGATCGGATGCGGCGTGGCCCGATTTCAGCACCACGAAGGCTTTCGGCTTCACGAGCTGCTGCTCGTCCTGCGCACCGACTACCGCGGCTTCCAGCACCGCCTCGTGCGTGATGAGCGCCGCTTCGACTTCGACCGGCGAGACGTAGATGCCGCTCACCTTGAGCATGTCGTCGGAGCGTCCGCCGTAGGTGTAGTAGCCGTCGGCGTCGAAGGTGTACTTGTCGCCGCTTCGCGTCCACGGGCCCTGGAAGGTATTCTTGGTCTTCTCGCGCTGGTTCCAGTACATGATCGCCGAGGTGGGCCCGCTGATCTGAAGCTCGCCCATCTCGCCGGGCTTGGTGATGACCTTGCCCTGGTCATCGATCAGGCGCACTTCATAGCCCGGCACGGGCTTGCCGGTCGTGCCGTAGCGCACTTCGCCCGGCCGGTTCGAGATAAAGATGTGCAGCATCTCGGTCGAGCCGATGCCGTCGAGGATCTCGGTGCCGGTGCGCTCGGTCCAGCGGCTGCCCAGATTCGCGGGAAGCGCTTCGCCCGCGGAGGTGCATACCCGCAGGGCCAATTGTTCCTTCCTTGGAAACGAAGGCGATGCGAGCAGCGCCGCATAGAGGGTCGGCACGCCGTAGAAGATGCTCGGCTGCTTATCCACCAGGCGCTTGAACACCGCATCGGGCGTCGGGCGCTCGGCCATCAGGATCGTGGTGGCACCCACCGACAGCGGGAAGGTGAGCGCATTGCCGAGGCCGTAAGCGAAGAAGAGCTTCGCAGCGGAGAAGGCGACATCGGACTCGCGGATCCCGAGAATCGGCTTGGCGTACAGCCCGGCGGTGGCGATGAGGTGCGAATGCAGGTGCACCGTGCCCTTGGGCGCGCCGGTCGAGCCCGACGAATAGAGCCAGAAGCACATGTCGTCGGCGAGCGTAGCGGCCGCTTGCGCCTTGGTCGCTGCCTTCGCGAGCAGATTGCGCAGCTCGGCCTGGACGATCAGCTGCTTGAGGTCCGGGCAGTTCGCCTGGATCGATTTGAAGCTCTCGAGCAACGGCGCCGAGACGAACACCGCGCGCGCACGGCTGTCCCGCAGCTGGTACTCATAGTCGGCGGGCGTGAGCAGCGTATTGAGCGCCACCGGCACGATTCCCGCCTTGATCGCGCCGAGGAAGAGCGCCGGCCAGTCGCACGAGTCGTGCATCGCGATGGCGATGCGCTCCTCGCGGCGAATACCCAGGGACTGCAAAGCATTGGCGGCGCGGTCGGCGCGCTCGGCGAGCTCGGCGTAGGTGCAGCTTCCGGTGTCGTCGATGTACGCGGTCTTCGCGCCGCGCCCCGCGGCGAGGTTGCGCTCGATCAGATCGACGGCGGCGTTGTAGCTCACGACCAGCCAAACCGCGTCTGCGCCTCGGCGCTCATCCGATCCGGAGTCCATGGCGGTTCCCAGACCAGCTCGACTTGCACATCGGTGCCCTCAGGCACGATGTCGCGCAGAGCCGCGCCCGCTTCGTCGACGAGATAGGACGCGACCGGGCAGGCCGGCGAGGTCATCGTCATATCGACGTGCACCCGTCCCGGCTCGGCCACGATCGAGTACACCAGGCCGAGATCGAGGATGTTCATGCCGGCCTCGGGATCCTCCACCGACGCCAGCGCGCTGCGCAGCTCTTCTTGCCTCATTGCAGCAGATTGAACCAGCCGCAGCGGCAGCGGTGTTGATGTGGGTCAAACCGCGACGACGACCCACTGGCGCAGCTCGATGGAATTGCCGTCGGGGTCGCGGATCTCGGCGCGTGCGTAGGTGGGGCGTTTCTTCGGTCCCCACACCGGCTCGACGCCTTTCGCCTTGAGCGCGGCGAGAGCCTGGTCCATGTCGGTGACCTCGAGCGCCATCATGCGGTAGCCGAGATGCTCCTCGCGCGGCGCCGCCGCGGGCTTCGCTTCCGGATAGCACATCAGCTCGACCGTCGTCCCGCCGAGGTCGAGATACACGAGATCCAGCGGGCCGAGCGGCGACGCCGGCACGCGGTCGCGCGAGCGCACACTGAAGCCGAGCACTTCCGTGTAGAAGTTCACCGCGCGCTCGGGTTGCGACGTGACGAGCTCGACGTGGTCGATGCGCCGGAAGACGCTCACGTCAGGAGAAGCCCCGAGTTCTAGAGCGCGTGATGCACGGTAAAGCTGGTCTTCACGGGCTTGGCGCCGTTGCCTTGCGTGACGCTCACGCGCACCTGGTAGGTGCCCGACCAGCCGAAGACGAAAAGCTCGCTGTAGTCCGGCATGCCGGCCGCGCTGGTATGGAGCAGCGACTTCTTCGACGCCTTGCCCTTCGGATCGATCAGATCGACTTCGACCTGCGCGTCGCCGATACGCCGGCCGGTCTTCTCGTCGGCAAGCGTGACGAGGATATGCTGCGAGCCGCTCGGAAACTTGTCGGGGTGCGCGTCGCGGTGGCCTTCGGCGTGGATCGCCTTCTCGGCCGACATCAGGCCGAAGTTGATCACCAGGCCGTCGACCGTTTTCATCTGCTGGGCTGAAGCCGGAAGCGCGAGCAGCGCGGCAAGCGCTGCCGCGGCAAACAAACTGGGAATACTCATGGCGTCCTCCTTTTCACACGGCGCGTCTACCTCAGCGGTACACGAGCGTCGGAATGTCGGAATGCGTCAGCACCTCGCGCGTCTGGCTGCCGTACCACCACGCCGGGATGCCGCTGCGCCCGTGCGAGGCCATGAAGATCGCGTCGCAGCCGTGACGCTTCGCCGCCTCGATGATCGCCTGGTAAGGCTGGTCGCACAGCGCGAAATCGGTCTCGAAGCTGATGTTGGCGTCCTTGGCCGTCGCCGCAGCCTTGTCGAGGATGGCGCGCGCCGCTTCGGCGGCGTCGTTCTCGTACTCGAAGATCGATTTCACGCGCTGGCGCGCCATCATCTGCGCGTCGCCCGGCGGCTGGTATTCGGGTATCGCGGTGAAGAACAGCACCTTCGCGCCGGCTTCGCGCGCATAGTTGGTTCCGGCTTCCACCGCCTTCTCGGCGATTTCGGAACCATCGGTGGGAATCAGGATGTGCTGGTACATGGCTGCCTCAATTCTCGAAAATCAGCGTGCTATCGAGCGAAAGCTCGGGCGTATCGCCGAGCATCTTCGCCACCAGCGCGACGTGCTCGCGCTCTTCCGCCGCCATCTCCTTGGCGAGCGCGCGCAGCGCCGGGTCCGACGAAGTCCAGAAAACGTGCTCGAAGAAAGCCTGCGCGCGCTGCTCCGCGTGCAGCGCGATGGCGAGCGCGTGGCGCGGCGTCATCAGGCGATAGACGAGCTCGCGTGCCGCGGTTTCGGGGGCGCCCGAGTCGAGCCACTTGTAACGCCCTTCGGCGATCGCGGGCAGCGCGATGCTCTCGGTCCTGGCCTGCAGCGTCTCGAGATGCTGCGCTTCTGCGCGCGCAAGCATCCCGAAGACGCGTGCCAGGTCCTCCTGCCCCTCGTCCTCCATCCGTTCGGCGAACTCCGCATAACGCGCCGCCGCCTCGCGCTCGATGGCGATGGCGTGCGCGTAGAGCTCGGCGGGCGATTCGACGAATTTCATGTCTGGACTGTAGGCCGCGCCGCGCGCAACCCTTTGACGCAGGTCAAGCGGCCGCGCCTGCCGCGAGATAGTCTGTGAAAGGCAGGAGTCGGCTCATGTTCAAGCACATCCTCATTCCGACCGACGGCTCGCGGCTTGCCGCGAAGGCGAAAGTCACCGGCGTCATGTACGTGCCCGGCGCGACGCCGCAGGACTACGAAAAGGCGGCCAAGGCGCGCGCCCGCAGCGGCCTGCTCCTCGGCAGCGAAACTGCGCGCGTGCTCGCGCATTCCAAGATCCCGGTGCTGGTCACCCGGTAACGCGAGGTTTCAATGCACTACCACTACTTCACCCTCGAGCAACGCGGCGCCCTCGCCGGCCTCATGCGCTCGCGCTTTGCAGAGGCCGGCATGGCTGCGGCGCTGGAACGGCTGCGTACGCCCGAATTCGGCGTGTGCGAGTCCTGCGGCGCCGACATCCCCTACGTGCGCCTGACCGCCAACCCCAGGCTCAGGCGTTGCGCGAGCTGCCTGGCCGAGCTTTAACTCCGGGCCGGAATCCCCCATATTGGGGGGATGAAGTACAAGGATTACTACAAGGTCCTCGGCGTCGAGCGCACGGCGAGCGAAGACGAGATCAAGAAGGCCTACCGCAAGCTCGCGCGCAAGTACCACCCGGACGTCTCCAAGGAGGCGAACGCCAAGGAGAAGTTCCAGGAGGTGTCGGAGGCCTACGAGACGCTGCGCGACAAGGAAAAGCGCGCCGCCTACGACAGCCTCGGCAGCCACCGTCCGGGCCAGGACTTCCGGCCGCCGCCCGACTGGTTCGACCGCTTCGGCTCTGGGCGCGCCGAGGACATGCGCGACGTCGATCTCTCGGATCTTTTCGAGCAGATGGGGATTTTCGGCCGGGCGCCCGGCCGGCGCGGCGGCTTCGGCCGCAACGTGCCGATCCCCGGCGAGGACTACGAGACGCAGGTGCGCATCGGGCTGGAAGAGGCCGCGCGCGGCACCGAGCGCGAGTTCCAGATCGACGGCCGGTCACTGCGTGCGCGCATTCCGAAAGGCGCGACCGACGGGCAGCGCCTGCGTTTGCGCGGCAAAGGCGGCCCCGGCATAAACGGCGGGCCGGCAGGAGACCTGTACCTGCAGATCGTGCTCGAGCCGCATCCGCTCTTCAAGGCGCGCGGGCACGACCTCGAGATCGAGGTGCCGGTCACCCCGTGGGAGGCGGCGCTCGGCGCGCAGGTCGAGGTGCCGACGCTCGACGGCAAGGTCACGATGAAAGTGCCACCCGGGTCGAAAGGCGGGCAGAAGCTGCGCCTTGCCGGCAAGGGACTGCCCAAGCCCGGCGGCGGCGCGGGCGATCTCTATGCCGTGCTCGATATAGTGCTGCCGAGCACGCTCACCGAACGCGAGAAGAAGCTCTACGAAGAGCTGCGCGAAGCTTCGCGCTTCGATCCACGCAGCCGTTTCAGCGCGGCTAGCTGACCTTGCGCCACCGCTCGCCGAGGCCGACGGGCTCCGGCGCGAGGTTGACGATGCGCGAGAAGAGCGCCTGGAAGTCGCGCTCGCGCACGCCGGCGATCGGATCGCGGTTGACGTCGAACGCGCGGTCGATCGCCTCCCAGTCGCGCGCGGTGAGGTAGCGCTCGGCCAGCGGCAGGATCTCCTGCTCTTCCTTGCGCATGTGCTGCCAGTGAAAGTCGGCGTAGGCGTCCACCGTCTTCAGGAACTCACGTGCGCCCGCGGGCCCGCTGTCCTCGAAGAGGACCAGCGCGCGCTCGAGCTCGCGCACCAGCTTCGCGCCCTGCTTGTGCTCGACGCGCAACGCGTCGACGAGCCCCTGGGTCTTGGGCACGCGCGCGACCAGCGGCGGGAAGAGATACTGGTCCTCCTTCGGGTGATGCAGCTGCTCGGGAAACTCGTCGATGTAGTGAATCATCGCGCGGAACACCGCGAATTCGGGCTTCACGTTCGGGTCCTGCGCGTCGCGCGCGAGCTGCTTCAGCGCGTGCAGCACGGCGGAAATCGAGCGGTGCTCGTCGCGGATTTTCTGGATCGCTTTCATGTCCTTCTCCTATAAGCAAAGCAGGCCGCGCAGGTCGGTGCCGTGCGCGAGCCCATAGACGCCGAAGGCGAGCACCATGCCGCCAGCAACCGCGCGCGCCGTTTTTCGCTGCAACCAATTCAGGGCCGCACCGCCTGCCATCAGCCAGGGCAGCGTGCCGAGCCCGTAAGCCGCCATCGCCGCTGCGCCGCCTGGCGCGCTGCCGGCAAAGGCCGCCGCCGCGAGCGCGCCATACACGAGACCGCACGGAATCCAGCCCCACAGCAGGCCCGCGACGTATGCGCTGCGACCGTTCATCGCTTTCGCTGCCAGCGGCTGCAGCCGGCGCCATAGCGGCGCGCCGACATTTTCCAGACGGGAGAGAAAGCGCCCCGCGCCGGCAAGGTGCAGGCCGATCGCGATCAGCATGGCGTTGGCGAGCACATAAAGCGCGGTTTGCGCGCCGAGCATGGCGGCAAGCTCCCCACCGACCAGGCCGGCAGCCGCGCCCGCGGCGGCATAGCTGGTAATGCGTCCGGCGTTGAAAGCAAGCAAGCGCTGGGCGCTTTTCACCGGTTTGATCGGAATCACCCGGCGCTGCGTGAACGCGGCGACGAAGCCGCCGCACATGCCGACGCAGTGCACGCCGGAGGCGAGGCCGAGGAGCAGCATCGAGAGGGCGAGGGCGAGCATCAGATCACGCGCGAGTAGGCGGCGCGCGCCTGCGCCTCGCGCAGGTAGCGGTCGAATACCATGCAGATCACGCGCACCAGGAGGCGCCCGCGCGGCGTGACCGTGATCCAGTCGTCCGAAACGTCGACCAAGCCTTCGTCCTCCTGCAGCCGGTGCAGGTCCTTCAGCTCGCGCGCGAAGTAGGAGCGGAAGTCGACCAGGTAGGCGAGCTCGATCGATTCGATCGATACGCTGAAGTGGCAGGCGAGCGCCTGGATGACGGCGCGCCGCACGAGATCGTCGGAGCTCAGCTCCAGGCCGCGCGCCACCGGCAGGCGGCCCGCGTCGAGCACTGCGTAGTAGTCGTCGAGCCGCTTCTGGTTCTGGTAATACGTCGGCCCGATGCGGCCGATGGCCGAGAC
>DASXRW010000399.1:0-4719 GCA_036506355.1 Burkholderiales bacterium | reverse complement strand
GAACAACGCCGTCGCCGATCAGGCGATCATCAAGACGCTGTATCGGGCGTCTCAGGCGGGGGTCCAAATCGACATGATCGTGCGCGGGCTGTGCTGCCTGCGCCCCGGCGTCCCCGGGATCAGCGATCGGATTCGCGTGCGCTCGATCATCGGCCGCTTTCTCGAGCACTCGCGGGTGTTCTATTTCAGCAACGACGGCGCCGAGGACGTGTACCTCGCCAGCGCCGACTGGATGGACCGCAACTTCTTCCGCCGCGTCGAGCTGTGCTTCCCGGTGCTCGACCCGGCGCTCAAGAAGCGCGTGATCCGCGAGGGGCTGATGCCCTATCTCGAGGACAACAGCCAGGCCTGGGTGATGGGGCCCGACGGCAACTACGAGCGGCTGCGCCCGCGCCGCGGCGCGAAGGGGCGCTCGGCGCAGGACGAGCTGCTCAACACTCTGGCCGCCGCTAGCGGCGAACCGCGACAATCTGTACCCGCCGTCGCGCTAAAGCCTGCCTAGGCTCTTGCGACGCGGATCACGCCCTTCAGCTCGCGCACGATGGCGAAGGCGCGCTTGAGCTGCGCGAGATCGGTCACGTCGAAGGTGAAGCGCATGAAGGCGAGCTCGTCGCGGCTCTGCGTGCGCACCGCGGTGACGTTGATCTTCTCGCGCGCCAGCGCGTCGCCGATGTCGCGCAGCAGGCCGCGGCGGTCGGTCGCCGTCACTGCCATCTCCACCGTGTAGCTCCCCGCGCCTTCGCCCCACTGAGCGTCTATGAGCCGCTCGGGCTGCCGCTCGGCGAGGCGCTTCAGGCTCGCGCAGTCCTCGCGATGCACGGAGACGCCTTTGCCGCGCGTCACGAAACCGCGGATCGGATCGGGTGGCACCGGCTTGCAGCACTTCGCGAGCTGGGTCATCAGCCGGTCCATGCCGCCGACGACGAGGACACCACTCTTCGCAGGCGCCGTGCGCGGCTTGACCTTCGGCAATGCCGCAGGCGCCGGCGGCTCAACGCCGCGCATGGCGATCTGCAGCTGGCGCAGGTTGACCTCATCTCGGGCGACGGCGACGAACAACTCGTCGGGCTTTTTGAATCCGAGGCGCTCAGCGAGTGTGTCCAGACTGGCGTGTGCGGCGCCCTCGCGCTTGAGCTCCTTCTCGACGATGGCCCTACCGGCGGCGACGGTCTCGGCGTGCGCCTTGGCGTTGAACCACTGGCGGATCTTCTGGCGGGCGCGCGCGCTCTTGACGAAGCCGCGCTCGGCGTTCAGCCAGTCGCGCGACGGGCCGCCGGACTTCGCGCTGACGATCTCGACGCGCTGGCCGCTCGCGAGCGGCGTGTCGAGCGGCACGATCTGCCCGTCGGCGCGCGCGCCGCGGCAGCGATGCCCGAGATCGCTGTGCAGCGCGTAGGCGAAGTCGATCGGCGTCGAGCCGGCCGGCAGGTCGATCACCTTGCCCTGCGGCGTGAGTACGTAGGCGGTATCGTCGAGCCGCGCCTTTTTCGTCGTGCTCGCCCAGTCCGCCACCTCGTCGCGCCAGGCGAGCAGTTCGCGCAGCCAGGCGATCTTCTGCTCGAAGGCTTCCGAAGTCTTGACCTTCTCCTTGTAGCGCCAGTGCGCCGCGACGCCGAACTCCGCATGGCGATGCATCTCCTCGGTGCGGATCTGCACCTCGACGGTCTTGCCCTCGGGGCCGATCACCGCGGTGTGCAGCGACTGGTAGAGGTTGCCTTTCGGGCGCGAGATGTAATCGTCGAACTCCTTCGGGATCGGCTGCCAGAGGTTGTGCACCACGCCGAGCGCGGTATAGCAGTCCTTGACCGAAGGCACGATCACGCGCAAAGCGCGCACGTCGTAAACCTGGCTGAAGTCGAGCGACTTCGCGCGCATCTTGTTCCAGATCGAATAGAGGTGCTTCGGCCGGCCGTAGATCTCGCCCTTCACGCCGGCGGCTTCGAGCTCCTGCGTCAGCCCGGCGATAGCGCGCGCAATGTAGTGCTCGCGCTCGAGCCGCTTCTCGTCGAGCATCCCGGCGATGCGCTTGTAGAGCTCGGACTCGAGGTAGCGGAACGAGAGGTCCTCCATCTCCCACTTGAGCTGGGCGACGCCGAGGCGGTTGGCGAGCGGCGCATAGATGTCGAGCGTTTCGCGCGCATACAGGGACCGCTCGGCAGAGGCATTGCGAGCAAACCAGCGCAGCGTCTGCGTGCGGCTCGCCAGACGTATCAGCACCACGCGCACGTCCTCGACCATGCCGAGCACCATCTTGCGCAGCACCTCGTTCTGCTCGATCGGATTTGCGCGCGTGGCGATGCGCAGCTGGTAGAGCTTCTCGACGCCCGCCGCGAGCGAGGCGATCTCGGCGCCGAATTGGTCTTTGATCTTTTCGAGCTCGACGTGCTTCGGCGCCGCAAACAGCAGGCCGGCGATGCGTCCCGGCGCATCCAGGCCGATCGCAGCCAGGTTCGCCGTGAGCCCGAGCGCGTGCGCCCAGGTGGGCTCGCCGGTGGAGAGCACCTGCCCGGCGTAGAGCGGCTCGGCGAACTCGAGCGCTTGCCCGAGACGCGCCCGGTCGGCACTCGCCAGGCCTTCGCCGAGCGGCCCGAGCGCGGCCGCGCCGCTTTGCGGATGCAGTTGGACAACCGAGCGCATGCGCTATTTTACGGTCCATGGGCTGGCTCACCGACTGGCGCCGCCGCCGCGTGCTGCAGAAGCACCGCATGGACGACGCTCTCTGGCAGCGCGCGACCCGGCGGCTCAGCTTCCTGCCGCGCAGCGCCAAGCTGCGCGAAATGGTGGTCGTCTTTCTCGCCGAGAAGGAATTTGCCGGCGCGCACGACCTCGTCGTGACGGACGAGATGCGCGTCTCCATCGCCGCGCAGGCCTGCCTGCCGGTGCTCGAGCTCGGGCTCGACTGGTACGCGGGCTGGCGCGGCATCGTCGTCTACCCGGGCGACTTCCGCGTGCGGCGCGAGGAGATCGACGAGCACGGCGTGGTGCACGAGTGGCACGACGAGCTCGCCGGCGAGGCCATGCCCGGCGGCCCGGTGGTGCTCTCCTGGGACGCCGCCGCGCACGATCCGCTGATCAACGTGGTGATCCACGAGTTCGCGCACAAGCTCGACATGCTGAGCGGGCCGGTGGACGGAATGCCGCCGCTGCACGCGGGCATGGATCGCCGGGCGTGGAAGCGGGCGTTCGACGAGGCCTACGAGGGCTTCTGCGATGCGCTGGAGCGCGGCCGGGACACCTGGCTCGATCCGTATGCCGGCGAGCACCCGTCGGAATTCTTCGCGGTGGTGAGCGAGGCGTTCTTCCGCGAGCCGCAGGAGACAAAACGGCGTTATCCGGACGTCTACGGGCAGCTGAAGCTCTTTTATCGCCAGGACCCGGCAGGCTAAAATCAACCCTGAGGGGGAACCATGGGACTGCTCGACGATCTCAAGCGCCAGGCCGACCTGCAGCGCACGCAGACCAGCCTGCAGCGCAGCCTGCGCGAGGAAAACGTGCGCGCGGTGGACGAGGCGATGCACCGCGCGTTCCTGTACCTGCATGACCTCTTCAAGCAGCTCGCGGTCCTGATGCCGGTCAATCCGGTGGTCTATGCGATGCGAGGCATCGGCGAGTTCCGCGACCTGCGCTATGGCGATTCCTTCATCGATGCGCGCAAGAAGAAGATCGGCGAGCGCGACGTGTACGACTACACCGATTTCTGGATCAAGTGGACGACGCCCAACGCGCTCGCCTTCACGCGCGAAATGCCGCACGAGATCGCGAAGGCGCGCGAGGTGCTGCGCCACGCGAACCTGAAGTTCACCGAAGAAGAGAAGAAGACCCCCGGCGGGCCGGTACTGAACGTGAAGTTCTTCGTGCCCGGCGCGGTCACGGTGGACTTCACCGTGCGCGCGGACCACGACCAGCGCCGCGTGCTGTTCTACGGCAAGAACGCGCTGCAGCTCGGGATCGACGACTTCGTCGTGCCGGCGGACGAGCTCACCGAGGCCATGGTCGAGGAATTCGCCAAGCTGCTCCTCGGCCAGCCGAACGATTTCGCCCGGCGCTACCGCACGGTGCTGCCCCGCAAGTAAGCGTTGAACGCTGTCCAGATCTACGAGCAGCTCACCGCTGGTTACAGCGTGTTTCTGCGCGCCGACGAGCTTTGCCGGCGCGCGGCGGTGGCGTTTCCCGACCTGCTGCCCGGCGCGGACGCGCTCGCCGCCGAGGCGCCGCGCCTGCAGCGCGACAAGCAGGGCCTGGAAGTGGCCCAAGGCGTGTTCCTTTCCGGCGTGCTTGCCGATCCGGTGGCGGGCAGCCACTTGTGCCACGCGATGCTCCTGCCGCTGCCGGCGGCGCGCGAGCGGCTGCGCGAATACGAGAGCCGCGGCGAGCTCGACCTGGGCGGCGCGCACCTGCAGCGCCAGGGCAAAGCCTCGGTCGTCACGATGCGCAACCCGCGCTTCCTCAACGCCGAGGACGAATCGACGCTCGAGCCGCTCGAGCTCGCGATCGACGTCGCGCTGCTCGATTCCCGGAGCGAGATCTGCGTGCTGCGCGGCGGCGAGGTGAGCCACCCGCGCTATGCCGGAAAGCGGCTGTTCGGCGCCGGCATCAACCTGACGCATCTCTACCAGGGGAAGATCCGCTACCTCTGGTACCTGCTGCGCGACCTCGGGCTCGTCAACAAGGTCTACCGCGGCCTCGCGCGCCCCGAGGTTTCGCCGGAGGTCGACAGCA
>DASXRW010000398.1:0-1543 GCA_036506355.1 Burkholderiales bacterium | reverse complement strand
TTCGAGTCGCAGATGCACCACTTCGCCGCCTTCGCCGGCACGCCGAAAGACATCATTGAGCAGCTGCACGGGTTCGAGCGCGTGATGGGCGGCGTCGACCATGCCTCGATGCAGGTCAACTTCAACGACATGCCGTATGCGCTGGCCGAGCAGTCGGTGCGCCTGTTCGGCGAGAAGGTGATGCCACATTTCGCCGCGGAGAGAAAACAATGAGCCAGGCTGCGCTGGAACGGGAAATGGAGCAGCAGAGCCTGATCCCGCTGTGGAAGGTTTACGAGCGCGTCGTCACGCACGAGCCTTCGCTCGACGCGCCGTCGCATCACTGGCGCTGGCACGACCTCGAGCGCGCGGTGAAGCTCACCACCGAGCTGGTGCACGGCAAGGACGCCGACCATCGCGTGCTGGTGCTGAAGCACCCCAAGCTCGCGCCGCGCGTCGCCACCACCAACAACATCCTGGCCGCGGTGCAGTGCGTGCTGCCGGGCGAGAAGACCAGCCCCCATCGCCACACGCCGGCCGCGGTGCGCCTGGTGCTCGAGGGCGCCGGCGGCGGCACCTTCGTCGATGGCGTGCGCTGCGAGATGCAGAGCGGCGACTTCATCGTCACGCCCAACTGGACCTGGCACTGCCACGAAAACGATGCCGCGGCGCCGGTCACCTGGGTTGACATCCTCGACGTGCCGCTGGTGCGCGCCGCCAATGCGGTCTTCGGCGACATGGGCCCGGTGAAGTCGTACCCCGAGGTGCCGGCGGGCTCGCAGTTCCGCTTCCCCTGGGCAGATACGCTGAAACACCTGGGCGCCGTGGCTGCGGAGAACGGCGTGAAAAGCCTGCGCTACACCAATCCGCTGGACGGGGGACCGGTCATCCCGACCCTCGACTGCTCGGTGACCGAGATCGCAAGCGGCGCGGCGACTCGGCCCTTCCGCGCGAGCAGCTCGCAGCTCTGCGTGGTGATCGAGGGCAGCGGCGAGAGCCGCATCGGCGAGGCGCGCCACCAATGGTCGGCGCGCGACATCTTCACCATGCCGGAGTGGAACTGGATCGAGCACCGCGCCGCCGAGCGCACGCGCCTGCTCGTGATCAACGACCGAAATTTCAGACAATTTCTCGGGCTGTACCGGGAGGAGACCCAATGAAGCTCGCAATCCTTCTTCTGCTGGGCTGGACGAGCGCCGCGCTCGCCGACATCACCGTCGGCGTCTCGGTCAGCATGACCGGCCCGGGCACTTCGCTCGGCGTACCGATTTCCAACACTTTCCCGTTGCTGCCCAAGGCGATCGCCGGCGAGACGGTGCGCTACGTCCTGCTCGACGACGCGAGCGACCCGACCACCGGGGCGAAGACCGTCAATCGGTTCGCCACCGAGGACAAGGTCGACGTGATCATCGGCTCCAGCACTGTTCCGGTGGCGATCGGGCAGGGCGGCGCCGCGAACGAGGCCCGCATCCCGCTCCTCGCGCTCTGCCCGATCCCGCTCGACCCGGCGAAGCAACCCTACGTTTTCGCGATCCCGCAGCCGGTGCCGCTGATGATCGCCGCG
>DASXRW010000397.1:0-12140 GCA_036506355.1 Burkholderiales bacterium | reverse complement strand
CCGAAGCGACGCAGCCCGGCCGGCCGCAGAGCGGCATCCGCAACCGGCCGGGAGTGGCAGCGGTGGGCGGCGGGCTGATGATCGAGGCGAGCGGCTCGCTCCTCGGGGCGATCGGCGTCTCCGGCGCGCCGGGCGGACGCGAGGACGATGCGTGCGCGGCGGCCGGCATCGCCGCTATCCGAGAGGACATCGAGCTCTAGAAGGCGTCCTCGAGCGCGGCGCACAAGGTCTTCAGCACCTTGATGCGCGCGTAGTACTTGTTGTTCGCCTCGACCAGCGTCCAGGGCGCTATCGACGTGGAGGTGCGATCGACCATGTCGCACACCGCCTGCTCGTAATCGTCCCACTTCTTGCGGTTGCGCCAGTCCTCCGGCGTGATCTTGAAGCGCTTGAATGAGACCTCCTCGCGCGCGCGGAAGCGCTTCAGCTGCTCTTCCTTGCTGATCGCGAGCCAGTATTTGACGATCACCGTGCCGTGGCGCGTGAGTGCCTGCTCGAAGTCGTTGATCTCTGTGTAACCGCGCATCCAGTCGGGCGCGGCGGCGAAGCCCTCGACGCGCTCGACCAGCACGCGCCCGTACCAGGAGCGGTCGAAGAAGGCGAAGCGGCCCAGGCGCGGCAGGCGGCGCCAGAAACGCCAGAGGTAAGGCTGCGCGCGCTCTTCGTCCGTCGGTGCAGCGATCGCGATGGTGTCGTAGATGCGCGCATCGAGCGCGCTGGTGATGCGGCGGATCGCGCCGCCTTTGCCGGCGGCGTCGTTGCCTTCGAAGAGGCCGACGACCGACACGCGGCCCATGGCCTTCTTCTGCGATAGCGCAGTGAGCCGTCGCTGCCAATGGTCGAGCTCGTCCCTGTACTCGGACTTCGACATCGGCTGCGAGAGCTGCAGGGCGCGGATCACGTTGAGCTTGTCCGCGGGAGGAACGCGTGGGGCCGGCGCGCGCACCGCGCCTTTGGCCTTCTTGCCCGCCAGGCGTGTTTCGATTGCGGCGAGCAGGTGGCGCCCGAAGGTAAGGGCACGATAGCGCGCGTCGAAGCCCGGGATCACGGTCCACGGCGCCTCGGGCGCCGAGGTGCGCCGCAGGAACGCCTCGCTCACGGCGACGAATTTCTTGTAAGGCGCCTCGAGCCTCTCGCGCGCCTTCTTCAGGCGCTTCTTCTGCTCGGCCTTCGAGATGTGGAACCAGTACTTGAGAAGCAGCACGCCTTCGTCGGCGAGCATCTTCTCGAGGCGCGACACCTGCGCGACCTCGTGCGCGAACTGGTCGTCGCTCGTCTCGCCGCGCACGCGGCGCATGATCGGCTCGCTGTGCCAGGCGCCGAAGAACACGCCGACCTTGCCCTTCGGCGGCAGCGCGTTCCAGTAGCGCCAGGCCTCGGGCCGCTCGCGCTCGTCCTGCGTCGGCGCGCCGAAGCCGCGCGTCTGCACGTGGCGCGGATCCATCCACTCGTTCAAGAGGTTCACGGTCTGGCCGCGGCCCGCGCCCTGCACCCCGGCGATCAGGATCAGGACAGTGAAGCTGCCGTCGGCGAGCACGCCCGACTGCGCCGCGAGGAGCTGCTCGCGCAACTTAGGTTCCTCGCGTTTGTAAAGACTTTTTTTGACCTCGTGGGCGAGGTTCGCCGACTCGAACATCGATCAATTATGGTTTAATCGTTCGCATGCTGGCGCGATGGATCCGCCTTGGCCCACTCGGACAGCGTGAATTCGACGCTGCCTATGCTTCGCTCGCCGCGGTGCAGGCGAGGAGCGCAGTGCCGATCCTGCTCTGGGCGGAAGAAGCCGCGCGCTATCCCTTCGCGCTGATCGCACCGCTCAAGTTCGTCCCCGGACGCAAGGACCGCTGGCTCTCCTGGGGCCTCGCTTCAGCGGTCGCCACGTACAGGCAGTTCGGCGTCCCGGCCTATCTCGACGGCGAGATCTATCTCCACGGGCGCGACATCGCGAGTAGCAAGGTTGCGGCGATCGGCGAGTGCGCGGTGATCGCCTCGAGCTTCCTGATGCGCTTCCCGCAGAGCTGCGTCGCCACGCCCTCGTTCGAGCTCGAGCAGGCGTTTCGGCTGCGGCTCGAAGCGCAGCACGGCTGGAGCTTCGACTCCTCGTGGCCTAGCGCGTCGGAGACAGTTTCGCTAGCTGCGCGTTTACCTTCGCCAGCGTAGCTTCGAAGCCCGCGAGCCTCTCGCGCTCCTGCGCCACCACCGGCGCCGGCGCGCGCTCCACGAACGATGGGTTGCCGAGCTTGGTTCTCGCCTTGCCGATCTCGGCGGCGAGCCGCGCGCTCTCCTTCTGCAACCGGTCGCGCTCGGCCGCCGGATCGACTTCCTTGTAGAGCATCAGCCGCGCCTCGCCGACCACGGCTACCGGCGAAGGCGAGTCGGGCAAGGTCGTGACGATGTTGACGGTACTCAGACGCGCGAGCGATTGCAGAGCGGCGGTCGTTGCAGCGACGTCCGCGACCGGCGGCTGCGCCGTGGCGTAGAGCGGTAGCCGCTCGCCCGGCGGCAGCTTCGCTTCGGCCCGCAGGTTGCGCGTGGCATTGGTCCACTCCTTGAGCACCGCCATGTCGCGCTCGGCGGCCTCGTCGATTTTCTCCGGCTGCGATTTGGGATAGGGCGCGAGCATGATGCTGTCGCCCTTCTTTGCGGCGAGCGGCGCCACCTTCTGCCAGAGCTCCTCGGTGATGAACGGTATCAGCGGATGCGCGAGGCGCAGCGAGGTCTCGAGCACCCGCACGAGGGTGCGGCGCGTGCCGCGTTGCACGGCCTCATCGGGATCCTGCAGCTGCACCTTGGCGAGCTCGACGTACCAGTCGCAATACTCGTCCCAGACGTACCGGTAGATCGCGCCCGCCAGGTTGTCGAAGCGGTATTCGGCGAAGCCCTGCACGACCTCGGCCTCGACGCGCTGCAGCTGGCTGACGATCCACCGGTCAATGAAACTGAGCTTTACCGGCCGGGACTCGTCAGTACCGCAGTCCTTGCTCTCGGTATTCATCAGCACGAAGCGCGTCGCGTTCCACAGCTTGTTGCAGAAGTTGCGGTAGCCCTCGCAGCGATTGAGATCGAAGTTGAGCGTGATGGCGAAGCTCGCGAGCGAGGCGAAGGTGAAGCGCACCGCGTCGGCGCCAAAAGCCGGGATGCCCTGCGGGAAATGCGCGCGCACGTACTTCTCGATCCGCTGGCGGTGCTCAGCCCTGAGCAGCCCTTGCGTCGATTTCGCCAGCAGCTGCTCGAACGAGATGCCGTCGATCAGGTCCAACGGATCGATGGTGTTGCCCTTCGACTTCGACATCTTCTCGCCCTCGGCGTCGCGCACGATGGCGTTGATATAGACGTCCCGGAACGGCACCTTCCCGGTGAAATGGCGCGTCGCCATGATCATGCGCGCCACCCAGAAGAAGATGATGTCGTTGCCGGTGACGAGCACGTCGGAGGGCAGGAAGGTCTCCAGGTCCTTCGTCTCCTCCGGCCAGCCGAGCGAGCTGAACGGCACGAGCTGCGAGGAGAACCAGGTATCGAGCACGTCAGGGTCGCGCCGCAGTGCTTTGCCGCCGGCTTTCGCGCGCGCGGCCTGCTCATCGCGCGCCACGTAAATATTGCCCGCGTCGTCGTACCACGCCGGGATCTGGTGCCCCCACCAGAGCTGCCGCGAGATGGTCCAGTCCTGGATGTGCTCGAGCCAATGGTTGTAGGTCGCCGTCCAGTGCGCCGGGACGAAGCGCACCTCGCCGCGCTTCACCACCTCCAGCGCGTCCTTGGCCAGGCTCTCCATGCTCACGAACCATTGGTCCGTGAGCATCGGCTCGACGATCGCGTCGGTGCGGCCCGAGCGCGGGACGCGCAGCTTGTATGGTTTCTCGGCTGCGAGCAGGCCTTGCGCCTTGAGGTCGATAACAATGCGCTTGCGCGCCTCGAAGCGATCGAGCCCGCGGTATTTCTCCGGCGCGGCGTCGTTCAGTCGCGCGTCGAGCGTGAAGATGCTGAGCGGCTCGAGCTTGTGGCGCTTGCCGACCTGGTAGTCGTTGAAGTCGTGTCCCGGGGTGATCTTGACCGCGCCGGTGCCGAATTGCGGATCGACGTACTCGTCCGCGAGCACCGGGATCGTGCGGCCGGTGAGGGGCAGCTGCACCCGCTTGCCGATGAACGCCTGGTAGCGCGCATCGTCGGGATGCACGGCCACGGCGACGTCGCCGAGCATGGTCTCCGGGCGCGTCGTGGCCACGGTGAGGCTGAAGCCATCGCCCGGGTAGCGGATTTCCCAGAGGTGGCCGTCTTCCTCCTCGGTGTCGACCTCGAGGTCGGAAACCGCTGTACCAAGCACAGGGTCCCAGTTCACCAGGCGCTTGCCGCGGTAGATCAGGCCTTCCTCGTAGAGCCGCACGAAGACCTCCACCACGGCGCGCGACATTTTCGCGTCCATGGTGAAGTAGCCGGCCTTTTGTCCTTCCGTGTCCGCATATTCCCAGTTGGCCGAGGCGCCGAGGCGGCGCATCTGCCGCGTGATGGTCGCGCCCGACTGCTGCTTCCATTGCCAGACGCGTTCGACGAATTTCTCGCGTCCCAGATCGTGGCGGCTCTGCGCTTTCTCCTCGAGCTGGCGCTCGACCACGATCTGCGTGGCGATGCCGGCATGGTCGGTGCCGACCACCCAGTTGGCATTGAAGCCGCGCATGCGGTGGTAGCGGATGAGCGCGTCCATCAGCGTCTGCTGGAACGCGTGTCCCATGTGCAGCGTGCCGGTGACGTTCGGCGGCGGCAGCTGGATGCAATATGCGGGCTTGTCGTGATTCCTGTGGCGGAAGTAGCCGCTGGATTCCCAGCGCTGGTACCAGTGCTGCTCGATGGCAGCGGGATGGAAGCTCTTGTCGAGCACTACTTCGGGTTGGTCGTTTCGGGCAGCGCCAAGGCGTGCGCCACAGAGGCGGCGACCGCTTCGCGCACCATCTGCGTCACGGTGACGGTGAGCTCGGCGCGCACGCCGTCGAGCGCCTGGCCGAGCACCTTGGAGAGCGTGCGCGCGAGGCGTTCGTCGATGACCCGGTCGACCTCGGGGCCGAGCCGCGCGAGCACCGCGCGCTCGAGCTCGCGCGCGAGCGCTTCGAGCGTGGCGGCGTCGACCGTGGGCCGCGAGCGCTGCGCGTCGGCGACCACCTCGGTCAGCACCGGGACCCTGGGTTCGCGCTCGCCCTCAGCCATCGTCGCGCGCGAGATCGTGGCTGGCGATCGCGTAGCCGCGGCTCTTGTATGAGCGGAAGCGGGCACGTGCCGCCTCGCGGTCGGCGTCGTCCGCGCCGACGACCTCGAGCAGCCGCTCGAAGCTCGCGAAATGCGGCGGGCACTCGCCCGAGAGGTTGAGCAGCACCGGGATGTCCGCCGCAGTGTGCTCGTCCCGCGCGATCAGCACCGGCGTGTCGGCCGCGAGCGCAGCGTCGGCGGCACAGTGCGGCACGAAGCCGGTCGCGGGCCAGGTCCACATCAGGCGGTCGACGCGTGCCGCAAGTTCAGGATCGGGCACATAGACGACCATGCGGCTTCCCTGGGCGAGCGCTTTGCCGGCCAGGCGGCAGGCCACCTGCAAACGATCGGGAGCGTTGAAATAGAAATCGATGCTCGTCATTTACGGCCGGCATGGCGCAGCGCGAAGCGCACGAGGAGCGGCACCGGGCGCCCGGTCGAGCCCTTCTCGCGGCCGCTCTTCCAGGCGGTGCCGGCGATGTCGAGGTGCGCCCAGCGCAGCTTGCGCGTGAAGCGCGCGAGGAACGACGCCGCGGTGATGCTGCCGCCGGGGCGGCCGCCGATGTTCGCCATGTCGGCGAAATTGGAGCGCAGGCTCTCCTGATAGTCCTCCCAGAGCGGCATCTGCCAGACGCGGTCCCAGGCATCCTCGGCGGCGGCGCGCAGCTCGTCGGCGAGCTTCTGGTCGTTGGCGAAAAGGCCGGTGGCGATGTGGCCGAGCGCGATGACGCAGGCGCCGGTCAGCGTGGCGATGTCGACCACCACGTCGGGCTTGAGGCGCTCGGCATAGGCGAGCGCATCGCAGAGAATCAGGCGGCCTTCCGCGTCGGTGTTGAGGACCTCCACCGTCTGGCCCGAGAGCGTGGTCACCACGTCGCCCGGCTTGATGGCATGGCCGCCGGGCATGTTCTCGCAAGCCGGGATGATGCCGACAACGTTGACCGGCGCCTTCATGCCGGCGAGCGCGCGGATCGCGCCGAGCACGCTCCCTGCGCCCGACATGTCGAACTTCATCTCGTCCATCTCGCCGGCGGGCTTGAGCGATATGCCGCCGGTATCGAAGGTAATTCCTTTACCAACGAGCGCGAGCGGCTTGGCCGACTTTGCGGCGCCGTTGTAGCGCAGCACGATCAGCTTCGGCGGCTGGTGCGAGGCGCTGGTGACGGCGAGGAACGCCCCCATGCCGAGCTTTTCCATGTCTTTGCGCTCGAGCACTTCAAGCTGCAGCTTGAACTCGCGCGCGAGCTTCTTCGCCTGCTCGGCGAGATAGGTCGGCGTGCAGATGTTGGAGGGCAGGTTGCCGAGCGTGCGCGCGAGCTCCACGCCGTCGGCGGTCGCCTGCGCTTCGGCAAGTGCCTGCGCCAGCGCGGCGGCGGGCGGCAGCGGCAGCGTGACTCTTCCGAGCGCCGGCTCGGGGGACTTCTTCTGCGATTTGAGCTGATCGAAGCGATAGAACGCCTCGCGCGTGCCGAGCACCGCCTGGCGCAGGTTCCAGCTCAATGCTCGATCGTTCACCTTGAGATCGACCAGGAACAGCGCCGCATCCTTCGCGCCGATCTCGCGCAGCGCGCTCGCGGCGGCGCGCACCGCGTCGCGATACGCCGCCTCGCCGAATTCCCTGCGCGCGCCCAGCCCGACGAGCAGCACGCGCTCGGCGGCGACGTTGGGCAGTGCGCGCAAGAGCAGCGTCGAGCCGGTCTTGCCGGAGAGATCGGGGAGCGCCCGGCGCAGCGCGCCGCGCGAGCGCTGATCGACCCGACGCGCCGGTGCAGTGAGCTCTTTTTCGGAATACACGCCGAGCACGACGCAGCCCGTCTTCGCCGTCTCGGGCGAGAGCGTCTTTATGCTAAATTCCATGGGGAAAGTATCGCATGATCTTTCACCGGGCGCTCCTCAGGGAATTCGCAGGTCTCGCCGGCGCGGTGTTCATGACGCTGTTCGCGATCGCGGTCACCACGCAGCTGATCCGTCTTCTCGGCAAGGCTGCCGGCGGCTCGATCCCGACCGACGCGGTGATCGCCTTCCTCGGCTTCTTCGCGCTCGGCGCGCTGCCGGTGCTGCTCTCGCTCACCATGTTCATTTCCGTGCTTCTCACGCTGACGCGCGGCTGGCGCGATTCGGAAATGGTCATCTGGTTCACCTGCGGCCTGCCGCTCACCGCGTGGTTGAAGCCCGTGATGCTCTTCGCGCTGCCGCAGATCGCGGTGATCGGCGCGCTCTCGCTTTTCATCTCGCCGTGGGCCGCGCAGATGGGCGCGCAGTACGCATCGAAACTCGAATCGCGCGACGATGTGTCGCGGGTGACTCCCGGGGTGTTCGGCGAGACCTCCAACAAGGAGCGCGTGTTCTTCGTCGAGTCGGTGTCCGGCGAGACGAACCAGGTGCAGAACGTGTTCCTCTCCTCGGTGCAGCAGGGCAAGGGCGGCGTCAGCATGAGCCGCAGCGGCCGCACCGAGACCGCGCCCAACGGCGATCGCTTCATCGTGCTCGAGCAGGGGCGCCGCTACGAGGGCTCGCCGGGCGACGAGCAGTACCGCATCACCGAGTTCGACCGCTATGCCGCGCGCATCGAGACCCGCGAGAACACCGAGCCCGAGCGCACGCACAAGAACTCGCCGACCTGGGCGCTCGTCACCAATCCGACCAATGCCAACCTCGCCGAGCTCGTCTGGCGCATCGGCATCCCGCTCTCTTCGCTGGTGCTGGTGCTGCTCGCCATTCCGATGAGCTTCGTCAACCCGCGCGCCGGCCGCTCGGCGAACCTGCTGTTCGCCCTGCTCACCTACATGGTCTACTCGAATCTTCTCAGCGTGAGCCAGGCGCGCGTGTCGCAAGGCAGGCTCGACTTCTCGCTCGGCGTGTGGATGGTGCATGCCGGCATGGTGCTGCTCCTGGTGGTGCTCTTCGCCCAGCGCATGCAGCTCATCCGCCTGAGGCTCGGAAAATGAGAGGCAAATAACAATGATTCGGCCGCGCACGCTGGAGCGCTACCTGGCGCGGCAGATCTACGGCGCCACCGGCTTCGTGCTGCTCGGCTTCCTCGCGCTCTTCGCGTTCTTCGACCTGATCGGCGAGTTGGGCGATCTCGGCAAG
Source organism: Burkholderiales bacterium (assembly GCA_036506355.1). Taxonomy (GTDB): domain Bacteria; phylum Pseudomonadota; class Gammaproteobacteria; order Burkholderiales; family SG8-39; genus SCGC-AG-212-J23. Next base: position 3,812 of record DASXRW010000397.1, on the reverse strand, counting down.
GGCGAATACGACCTGCGCCAGGTGTTCAGCTTCGTGCTGCTCAACGCGCCGGCGCACGCCTACGAGCTCTTTCCGATCGTTGTGCTGATCGGCACGCTGTATGTGCTCGCGCACCTCGCCAGCAATTCCGAGTACACGGTGATGCGCGGCTCGGGCCTGTCGCCGGCGCGCGCCGCGCTTGCGCTGCTGAAAATCGGCATGGTGTTCGTGGTCGTCACTTTCATGATCGGCGAATGGATCGCGCCGGCCTCCGAGGAGAGCGCGCAGCGCACCAAGATCCGCGCGCTCTCGTCGATGATCGGACAGGACCTGCAGTCGGGGCTGTGGTTCAAGGACGAAGGCTCGTTCATCAACGTGCGCGAGGCGCGCGATCCGAAAGTGCTGCAGGGCCTGCGGATCTTCGAGTTCGACGCCTCGTATCGCCTGCGCAAGATCACTTTCGCCGAGCGCGCCGAGTACCGTGCCAAGGGCGTCTGGCAGCTCCACGACGTGGTGGCGACCGTCTTTAACCCCGAGCCGCGCACGGTGCGGGAAAAACAGGCCGAGTGGCGCTCCGCGGTATCGCCCGATCTCCTGAATGCGCTGATCGTGAAGCCCGAGCGCATGTCGGCCTGGGCGCTGCACAAGTACACGCAGCACCTCGAGTCCAACCGCCAGAAGACCGACCGCTACGAGATCGCGCTGTGGAAGAAACTCTTCTACCCGCTCGCGGCGCTGGTGATGATGGCGCTCGCGCTGCCCTTCGCCTACATGCAGGCGCGCGCCGGCATGGTCGGCGTGAAAGTCTTCCTCGGCATCATGCTCGGCATCTTCTTCCACATGCTGAACAGCCTGTTCTCGCACATAGGTCTCTTGCAGAACTGGCCGCCGCTCGCCGCGGCGGCGGTGCCGAGCACGGCGTTCCTCGCCTCCGCGATGCTCATGATGTGGTGGGTCGAGCGTCGATGAGTCTCGTGCCCGCGAGCCGATCGTGCAGGAACTGACCATCGCGATCGACCAACGCCCAAAGGATTGACACCGGTAGGAGTGCGAGCGCCAGCAGGAAGCGCAGCACGGCGCGGCCGGGCGTGACATGGACGAGTCGGATGCGCCAGGCGCGCATCGCGAGCGTCTGGCCGCCGCGCAGCCAGCACCACAGGAAGTAGGCGGCAAGCACCACGACGACGAAGATCTGCAGCTCGATGCGGAGCACACCGCGCGTGGCGTCGCGGCCGCCGCTCGCAAAGAAAAAAATCCACGCGGCGAAGAACGCCACGGCGAAGACCAGGAATGCTTCGTAGGCCATCGACGCGAGCCGCCGGAATAGATTCGGCGCCAGGCCCGGCGCCACGCTAGTGCTTCTGGCGGCGCGGGTCGGTCGAGGAGGGCGGAACCAGGCTCTGGCGCTCGTGCGGCGAGAGCGCCTGGTACTCGGCCCAGGCCTGGCGCAGGTCCTTGTGGGGCGCCTGGCGCGGCACCTTGGCGAGATGCTTGTAGTTCTCGCGCGCCTGGCGGCGCTGCTCGGGCGTCAGGCGCGCCCAGGCCTGCATGCGCCGCTGCACGCGCTCCTGCTCCTGCGCCTTCATGCGCGGATAGCGCTTGGCGATGCCGATCCACTTCTGCCGGCGCTCGGGATCGAGCGTGTCCCAGTCGGGCTTGAGCGGCGCGAGGATCTGCTGCTGCTCGGCGGTGAGCTCGGCCCACGCGGGACGCACGCCCGGCTTGGGCTGCGCCGCCTTGGCGGCAGGCTTGGCAGCCGCGGGTTTCTTCGGCGCCGATTCCGATGGAGGTTGTGCTGCCGTCCCGGCGGCGATGCACAGGGACAGCGCGCTAAGCAGGATGCGCAGCATCACTGCTCCGCGGCGCGTTTTTTCAGCCAGTTCTGGAAACCCCGGTCGAGGTAGGCATCGATCGGGAGATCGTCGGTGAGAAGCTGCGAGTCGAGCTCGACGATTTCGGCGAGGCGCTGCTTCTCCTGCCAGCTGTAGATGCCGGCGATCGCGACGATCAGCGCGGCGGCGGGCAGCAGCACGCGCGCCCAAATTTGCCAACTGCGCCCGGCCCAGCCGCCGCCGTTGCCGAACACGTTGTCCGCCCAGGCGAGCACCGGCGCCGGCTCGGGGCGCTGGCGCGAGAGGGCAAGCTCGCGCGCGGCACGCAGTTTTTCCGCGGTGGCGGCGTCGAGCTTAGTCCCTTGGTCGAGAAGCTGCCGGATGCGGCTGGCGAGTTGCAGTTCGTTCATGGCTTTGTCAGGACGTCCTCATAGGGTAACTCCGCGCGCCTTGAGTGCAACAGCCAAAGCATGCGTCGCCCGGGAGCAGTGCGTTTTTACGCTGCCTTCCGAGCAACCCATGGCGCGCGCCGTTTCCGCGACGTCCAGCTCCTCCCAGTAACGCATGAGGAAAGCTTCGCGTTGACGCGGCGGCAGGCGCGTGAGCTCTTGCTCAATGATTTCAAGCACTTGAGTTTGCTCCAGACGCGCGCTGGGCGCCTCCGCGGCATCGTGCCCGCCGGGGGGCTCGTAGGTGTCGAGCGGGTCATGCTCCTCGTCCTCGCCGCGGCCCGGCGAGAGCGAGGAGAGCAGCGTAGTCCACAGCGAGCGCACCTTCTGGCGACGGTAATAGTCGCGGATCGCGTTCTGCATGATGCGGTGGAAGAGCAGCGGCAATTCGGTCGCGGGACGATGGCCGTACTTTTCCGCGAGCCGCAGCATCGCGTCCTGCACGATGTCGAGCGCGGCTTGCTCGTCGCGCACCGCGAAGACCGCCTGCTTGAATGCGCGCCGCTCGACGCCCTCCAGAAACGCCGAAAGCTCGCTACGCGATGCCAGATGACCCTCTGCCGGGGCGGTGTTGTTCGCGCGATGTTACCATCATGGTTTCTAAGGTTTTTCCGCCCGTCATGGACCGAGTCAAGACCAGCGCTCTCTCCGGCGCCGAGATCGTCGTTCGCTGTCTCCAGGAGGAGGCGGTCGAATACGTTTTCGGCTATCCGGGGGGTGCGGTCCTGTTCATCTACGACGAGCTCTTCAAGCAGGACAAGGTGAAGCACGTGCTCGTGCGCCACGAGCAGGGCGCGGTGCACGCGGCCGACGGCTATTCGCGTTCGTCGAAGAAAGTGGGCGTCGCACTCGTCACCTCGGGTCCGGGCGTGACCAACGCGGTGACCGGCATTGCCACGGCGTACATGGATTCGATTCCGATGGTCGTGATCACCGGCCAGGTGCCGACGCACGCGATCGGCCTCGACGCCTTCCAGGAATGCGACACCGTCGGCATCACGCGGCCGATCGTGAAGCACAACATGCTGGTGAAGGACGTGAAGGACCTCGCCTCGGCGATGAAGAAGGCGTTCCACATCGCGACGACCGGGCGTCCCGGGCCGGTGGTGGTCGACATTCCGAAAGACGTCACCGCCGCGGTCTGCGAGTTCCATTACCCCGAGTCGATCTCGCTGCGCTCCTATAACCCGGTGCGCAAGGGCCACGCCGGCCAGATCAAGAAGGCGGCGCAGCTGCTGCTCGAAGCCGAGCGCCCGATGGTGTACACCGGCGGCGGCGTGGTGCTCGCAAACGCCTCCGAGCTGCTGCGCGAGCTGGTGAAGTCGACCGGCTTCCCGTGCACCAACACGCTGATGGGCCTCGGCGCCTATCCCGCAACCGACAAGCAGTTCCTCGGCATGCTCGGCATGCACGGCACGTATGAAGCGAACATGGCGATGCAGCACTGCGACGTGCTGCTCGCGATCGGCGCGCGCTTCGACGACCGCGTCATCGGCAACCCGGCGCACTTCGCGCAGAACCCGCGCAAGATCATCCATATCGACATCGACCC
>DASXRW010000396.1:0-3793 GCA_036506355.1 Burkholderiales bacterium | reverse complement strand
AATGCGGCATGGCGAATTCGACGCTGGACAAGCTGCGCGCAGAAGCGTTGGGCCTGCCGGAGTCGGATCGTGCCGAGCTCGCCCAGGACCTGGTCGCCAGCCTTGACGGACCTGCGGACGCCGACGTCGAGAAAGCGTGGGACGCCGAGATTCTGCGCCGGCTCGCCGAAATTGACGCCGGCACGGCGCGGCTCATCGACCGCGAAGAGTTCAGTCGACGAATGAGAGCCCGGATGAAGCGCGGCTGATGCGTGCGCTGCGGATCCACGAAGCAGCGTCGGAAGAAGCGGCCGAAGCTGCAACGTGGTACGAAGCGGAACGCCCAGGTCTGGGCGCTGACTTCGAGAGGGCGGTGAACGCCGCCTTCGATATCCTCGGCAAGACGTCGTCCCGCTCACCAGCGTGCCCGGTGTCGCCGCCAGTCGCGGAGTAAAGCGCCTTCTTCTAAGGCGCTTTCCTTACTCGATCGTGGTTCAACAGCGGGGCCTGGAAATGCTGGTCATTGCAGTCGCGCACCAGGCGCGACGTCCCGGATACTGGCGGGACCGCCTGCGCGCCTAGGAACCGGCATGCGTGATCGCTTGCCAAATGCGCGCGGGCGAGTACGGAAAGTCGAGGTGATGGATGCCAAGCGGCCGCAGCGCGTCGATCACCGCGTTGGCGAGCGTCGGTATCGCGCCGGTGGTGCCCGCCTCGCCCGCGCCCTTGGCGCCGAGCAGATTGGTGGGCGAGGGCACGCAATGCTCGTAGAGCTTAGCGCTGGTGAGGATCTCCGGCCGCGGCATGGCGTAATCCATGAATGAGCCGGTCAGGAGCTGCCCGGTCTCGTCGTACACGCAATGCTCGATCAGCACCTGGCCGATGCCCTGCACGATGCCGCCGAAGGTCTGCCCTTCGAGCAGCACGTGGTTGATCACGCGGCCGCAGTCGTCGACCGCCACGTAGTTCACGATGTCGATCACCCCGGTGTCGGGGTCGATCTCCACCTCTGCCACGTGCGCGCCACCGGGGAACGACAGCGGCCCCGCGATGCCTTCGAGCGAGTCGAGCTCGCGGTGGTAGCGCCGCGCCACCTGCTGGAAGGAGATGGACAGGTCGGTGCCTTTCACCCGGTATTTACCTTGCGCGAATTCGAGATCGGCCGGCGCGACTTCCAGCTCCTTGGCGGCGAGCGCGAGCCCTTTCTTCACCGCCGCGCGCGCGGTGGCGACGAGCGCGCTGCCGTGCGCCATCATCGAGCGCGAACCGATGGTGCCGAGGCCGATCAGCTTCGGCCCGGCCGGGTCGCTCGCGTGCAATTCGATGCTCTCGGCCGCGATGCCGAATTCCTGCGCCACGAGCTCCGGGAATACCGTCTCGTGCCCCTGGCCGGAGGGGCCGGAGAGCACGTACAGCGATGGATTCCCCGACTCGCCGAACTTGATCGCTGCCTGCTCCGGTCCGCCAGCCGAGCCGCCGGAGGGCTCGACGAACACGGCGCAGCCGATGCCGCGCAACTTGCCGCGCCGCTCGGATTCTTTCTTGCGCTGCGCGAAGCCGGCCCAGTCCGAGTGCTTCAGCGCATCCTCCAGATACCCCGGCGGATTGCCGCTGTCGTAGGTCGAGCCGGCCGGCGTCTTGTACGGAAACGCCTCCTTCGGAATGAAGTTGCGCCGGCGGATCTCCACGCGGTCGATGCCCGTCTCGCGCGCAGCCTCGTCGACCAGCCTCTCGATCAGATAGGACACGTTGGGCCGCCCCGCGCCGCGGTACGCGGTGATGGGGGTGGTATTCGTCAGCGCCAGCCGGTGCCGGCCATACAGCGCGGGGATGCGATAGACGTTGATGGCGTGAGTCGACGGGTTCAGCGTGTTGATGATCGGCCCGGCCTGCGATAGATAGGCGCCCGAATTGCAGATCCAGTCGAGCCGCAGGCCGATGAAGCGCCCGTCGCGGTCGAGCGCCAGCTCGCCGCGCAGCTCGGCGGCGCGGCCGTGGTGGTCGCTGACGATGGTCTCGAAGCGCGAGCCGACCCATTTGACGGGTTTTCCCAGGACCTTGGCCGCGTGCATCAGCGCGCAGTACTCGGGATACGCCTGCGAGCGGACGCCGAAGCCACCGCCGACGTCGCGGGCGTGCAGGCGGATGCGCTCGGCGGGCGTGCCGGTGATCGCCGCGAAGTTCGGCAGCATCATCGACATGCCCTGCGAGCTGGCGTACACGTCGTACGAATCCGTGGCCGGCTCGTACACCACCACGCAAGCCTTGGGCTCCATCGGATTGCCCGATACGCGCGTGCTGTCGAGCGTGAGACGCGTGACGTGCGCTGCCTTGGCGATCGCTTCGGCGGCCGCCGCTTCATCGCCGTAGACGTAGTCGAAGGCCAGGTTGCCCGGCACGCTCTCGTGCAGCAGCGGCGCCTGCGACTCCAGCGCCTGCGCGCCGTCCACCACGACAGGCAGCTCCTCGTACTGGACGTCGATCGCTTCGGCGGCATCCTGCGCGGCCGCCGGCGTGCTGGCGACGGCGAGCGCGACTTCCTGTCCGACGTAGCGCACGCGGTCGCGAGCCAGAATTTGGCGCTCGGGCACCTTGATGAGCTGGCCGCCGCGGCCGGGAGCTTTGACCTGCGCCGGCGGCGTCTTGAAGTGCTTCACGTCCTCGCCGGTGTAGACGGCGACCACCCCGGGCATGGCGCGCGCGGCATCAGTGTTCATCGCGGCGATGCGCGCGTGCGCGCGATCGGAACGCAGGAATGCGCCGTAGAGCTGGCCGGGGAAATTCCAGTCGGCGGTGTAGCGCCCCTCCCCTTTTAGAAGCCGCGGATCTTCGCGCCTCCCGGAGAATGAGCTGCTCACTTCACCAAACCTCCCGCGCGACTTCGACCACGCGCTCGAGCTTCTTCCACTGCTCGTCGGGCGTCAGCTTGTTGCCGTGGTGCGTGCTCGAGAAGCCGCACTGCGGCGACAGGCACAGGTCCTCCATCGCGACGTATTTCGCCGCCTCGTCGATGCGGCGCTTGAGATGGTCCTTGGTCTCGAGCTGCGGCGTCTTCGACGAGACGAGACCGAGCACCACCTTCTTGCCTTTCGGCACGAAGCGCAGCGGCTCGAAGCCGCCCGCGCGCTCGGTATCGAACTCCATGAAGAACGCGTCCACGCCGGCCGAGAACATCGCCTGCGCCACCGGCTCGTAGCCGCCCTCGGCGACCCAGGCGCTCTTGAAGTTGCCGCGGCAGGTGTGCATCGCGATGGTCATGCCGCTTGGGCGGCCTTCGAGGGCGCGCGTGATTGTATTGGCGTACGTCCGCGGCAACTGATCTGGATCGTCGCCATTTTTGCGGCACGCCTCGCGGATCTTCGGATCGCAGAGATAGGCGAACGCCACGTCGTCGAGCTGGAGGTAGGTGCAGCCGGCCTGCGCAAAGGCGGCAATCGCGGCGCGATATGCAGCGGCCGCATCGGTCCAGAACTCTTCCATGTCGTCGTACGCCACGCCAGCGCGCCCGGCGCGAAGGTGCAGCATCGAGGGCGAGGGGATGGTGAACTTGGCCGTCTTCTGAGCGACGCTCTTGAGGAAGGCAAAATCGTCGACCATGACCGGCTTCGAATAACGCAGCTTCCCCGTCACCGTCGGAATCGGCGGCTGCTCCTGCGTACCGCCGAACTTCGGCCCGGGGTTCTCGCGCAGCGTGACGCCCTCGAGCTGCGACAGGAAATCGAGATGCCACCACTGGCGGCTGAATTCGCCGTCGGTGATGCCCTCGAGGCCGAGGGATTCCTGCTTCGCCACCACTTCGCGAATCGCGCGCTGC
>DASXRW010000395.1:0-6926 GCA_036506355.1 Burkholderiales bacterium | reverse complement strand
AAGTCGTTCCCGCGCGAGCAGGTCGCCAAGGGCGAGGAGCTCGCCCACATCGGCAACTGCCTGAGCTGCCACACCGCCGAAGGCGGCAAGCCCTACGCCGGCGGCACCCCGCTCAAGACGCCGTTCGGCACCATCTATGGCACCAACATCACCCCCGACGCCGAGACCGGCATCGGCGGCTGGTCGCTCGAGGCGTTTACGCGCGCGATGCGCGAAGGCGTCGATCGCGAGGGCCGGCATCTCTTCCCGGCGTTTCCGTACGACCATTTCACCAGGCTGACGGACGAGGACATTGCCGCGCTCTATGCCTTCGTCATGACGCGCGAGCCGGTGCGGCAGGAGAACCGGCGCAACTCCGTGCCGCTGCCGCGCGCGAGCGTCGGCATCTGGAAGTCGCGCTACTTCGAGCGCGGCGTCTACAAGCCCGATCCGGCGCGCAGCGCCGAGTGGAACCGCGGCGCCTATCTGGTGGAAGGGCTCGCGCATTGCGGCGCCTGCCATACGCCGCGCAACAAGCTCGGCGCGGAAATACGGGACCAGGCCTTCGCCGGCGGCGAGGTCGAGGGCTGGCATGCGCCGGCGCTCAACTCTGCCTCACCGTCGCCCGTGCCATGGACCGTCGACGCGCTGCACGCTTATCTCAAGAACGGCAGCGCGGATCTGCATGCCGTCAGCGCCGGGCCGATGGTGGAGGTGCTGCATGGCCTCTCCCAGGTGAGCGAGGACGCGGTGCGCGCCATCGCGGCGTACACGGTGTCGCTCGACAAGCGCAACGACGAAGAGCGCCGGCGCGCTCGCGAAGCCGCGCTCGAACGCGCGCGCACAGCGGTCTCCGTGCAGGGCAACACCATCTACGACGGTGCCTGCGCCGACTGCCATAACCGCGGCCGCGAGCAGGAGGGCGGCGCCCTGCAACTGCCGCTCGGCACTGCGCTCACCATTCCGACGCCGCGCAACCTCGCGTACATCATCCGCGACGGCATCGTGCCGCGCGAAGGCGAGCGCGGCGGCTGGATGCCGGGATATGCGGGCGCATTGACCGATGAGCAGCTCGGCGAGCTGCTGACCTATCTGCGCGCGCTCAGCGGCCAGCCGGCATGGACCGATGTCGCGGGTGAAGTGCGCAAAATCTCGAAAGGGCAACGATGACCAAGCTCGACGTCAACGGCCGCGTGCACCAGGTCGATGCCGACCCGGCGACGCCGCTCCTCTACGTGCTGCGCGAAAACCTCGGCCTGAACGCAGCGAAGTTCGGCTGCGGCCTTGGCCAGTGCGGCGCCTGCGTGGTGATGGCAGACGGCGAGGCGGTCTTCTCCTGCCTCACGCCGATCTCGGTGCTGGAGAAGCGCAAGATCCGCACGCTCGAGGGCCTGGGTAGCGCGGACAAGCCCGGGCCGCTGCAGCGCGCGTTCATCGAGGAGCAGGCGGCGCAGTGCGGCTACTGCATCCCCGGCATCATGATGCGCGCGCAGGCGCTGCTCGAGCGCAATCCGGGCGCCTCCGAGACGGAGATCCGAGCCGCGCTGCAGCCGCATCTCTGCCGCTGCGGCACGCACATGCGCATCCTGCGCGCGGTGGCGCGCGCGGGGCAGTTAATGCGGAGCAAGCCATGAACCGCCGCGACTTCCTCAAGAGCAGTGGCGCGCTGATCGTCAGCTTCTCCCTGCCCGCGTTCGCGCAGAAGCTCCCCGGCGCGCTCGAGCGCTCGCCGCAGCTCGACGCCTGGATCCGCATCGCCGCCGACGGCCGCATCACCGTGTTCACCGGCAAGGCCGAGCTCGGGCAGGGGATCAAGACCGCGATCCTGCAGATCGCGTCCGAGCAGCTTGACGTCGACATGAAGGCGATCGAGCTCATCACCGCCGATACCGCGCTTACGCCCAACGAGGGCTACACCGCCGGCAGCAACTCCATGAAGGACAGCGGCACGGCGATCCTGCATGCGACGGCGCAAGCCCGGGAGATATTGCTCGCCGAAGCCTCCAAACGCCTCGGCGTCGGCGCAGAGCAGCTCACCGTCCAGCAGGGCGAAGTGCGCGCCGGCGATGGCCGCCGCATCGGTTATGGCGCGCTGGTCGAAGGCAAGGTGCTGAGCGTGCGCGCGGCCCCGGAATCGAAGCTCAGCCGCTCGCGCAACGTCATGGGCAAGTCGGTGCCGCGCGTGGACATTCCCGGCAAGGTCACCGGCGGCGTCGCCTATGTGCACGACCTGCGGCTGCCGGAAATGGTGCATGCACGCGTCGTGCGGCCGCCGAGCTACGGCGCGCAGCTCAAGTCCGTCGACACCGAATCGGCAGCGAAGCTGCCGGGAGTGATAAAGATCATCCGCGATGGCAGCTTCCTTGCCGTCGTTGCAGCGCGCGAGTGGATCGCGGTGCAGGCGATGCGCGCGCTCAAGGCGCGCGCGGTGTGGGACGAGCCGCGCAAGCTGCCGCAGGACGTCTACGCGACGCTGGCGAAGCTGCCGGCGCAGGACACGGTGATCGCCGGCGCCGATGCGCCGCCGGTCTCCGGTGCAAAGGTTCTGGAGGCAGCGTATACGCGCCCCTATCAGCTGCATGGCGCCATCGGCCCTTCGTGCGCGGTCGCACGCTACGAAAACGGGGCGCTCACCATCTGGTCGCATGGGCAGGGCATGTATCCGCTGCGCGGCGCGGTCGCCGAGCTCCTCGCGATGCCAGTCGAGCGCGTGCGCTGCATCCATATGGAAGGCGCGGGCTGCTACGGGCACAACGGCGCCGACGACGTCGCGGGCGACGCGGCGCTGATCGCGCGCGCGGTTCCCGGGAAGCCGGTGCGCGTGCAGTGGATGCGCGAGGATGAGCACGCGTGGGAACCCTACGGGCCGGCGATGATCACCAAGGTGCGCGCGGCACTCGATGCTTCGGGCAAGGTCAGCGGCTGGCAATACGACGTGTGGAGCAACACGCACTCGACGCGCCCGGGCAAGGCCGGCGACCTCGCCGCGGGCGGGCATGTGGCGAAGCCGTTTCCACCCTCGCCGCCCCGACCGCTGCCGCTGCCCGACGGCGGCGGCGACCGCAACGCGATCCCGCTATATCGCTTCCCCGCTCGCGTGACGCACCATTTCATCCCGGAGATGCCGCTGCGGGTCTCGGCGCTGCGCGGGCTCGGCGCGTACATGAATGTGTTCTCGATCGAGAGCTTCATGGACGAGCTCGCCGCGGCAGCGAAGGTCGATCCGGTGGAGTTTCGCCTGCGGCACATCGACGATCCGCGCTCGCGCGACGTGATCCGCCTCGCCGCCGAGCGCTTCGGCTGGGCGGGCTACCAGAAGAAGAACGGCCACGGGCGCGGCTTCGCCTTCGCGCGCTACAAGAACCACGCCGGCTATGCGGCGATCGCGATGGAAGTGCAGGTCGAGCGCGAGACCGCGGAGGTGCGCGTGCTGCGCGTCGTGGCCGCCGTCGACAGCGGCGAGGCGGTCAATCCCGACGGCATCAAGAACCAGGTCGAGGGCGGCATCCTGCAGTCGATCAGCTGGACGAGCTTCGAGGCCGCGACCTTCAACGACACGCGCATCACCAGCCGCGACTGGTCGAGCTACCCGATCCTGCGCTTCTCGCACGCGCCGCAGAGCCTCGAAGTGCACGTCATAGACCGGCCGGGCGAGCCCTTCCTCGGCACCGGCGAAGCCTCGCAAGGCCCGACTGCCGGCGCGCTCGCCAATGCGCTGGCGCACGCGACCGGCGTGCGGGTCAGGGAGCTGCCGTTCAACCGCGCGCGCCTCAAGCGCGCTTTCGCCGCCTGAAACGCGGGCGCGAGTCGCGCCATCCAATGACGAATAGACGAAAGGACAGCTCATGGCACGCCTTGTGAAACGCACGCCGCAGGAACCGACCCGCTACGTGATCGACGGCAAGGAAGTCTGGCTGTGCAAGTGCGGCCTATCGAAGAACCAGCCGTTCTGCGACGGCTCGCACAAGCTCACCAAGACCGAGGAGCCGGGCAAGCTCTACTGGTACGACGACGCCGGTAAGCGCCACGAAGTGCAAGACAGCTTCGGCGGCATCCGCACCTTCTAGGAAGTAACCGGTGCACGAGATTGCCCTGCGCCGCCGCGAGCCGGTTGCCGAAGGCACCTACGCCTTCCATTTCGACAAGCCCGCCGGCTTTGCCCATCAGGCCGGGCAGAACGCGATCTTCAGCCTGATCGATCCGCGCGAGAACGACGCCGCGGGTCCGACCCGGCCCTTCACCATCGCCTCGGCGCCGCACGAGCGCGAGCTGATGATCGCCACCCGCATGCGCGATTCGGCCTTCAAGCGCACGCTCGGCGCCTTGCCGATCGGTGCCAAGCTGCGCATGGACGGTCCCGCGGGCGTGATGGTGCTGCACGAGGACGAGTCGCGCCCGGCGGTGTTTCTCGCCGGCGGCATCGGCATCACGCCGTTTCTTGCCATGGCGCGCGACGCGGCGGCGCGCCTCCTGTCGCACCGGATCGTGCTGTTCTACTCCAACAGGCGTCCTCAGGATGCGGCGTTCCTGACCGAGCTGAAACACATGCAGAACCGGAACTTCCGCCTCGTCGCCACGATGACCGAGGCGCCGGAGTGGACCGGGGAGAAACGGTTCATCTCGCGCGAGCTGCTGGGCGAGCACCTGCCCGATCTGCACGCTCCTGTGTATTACTTTGCCGGGCCGCCGGGAATGACCATGGCGATGCAGGGGATGCTCAGCGATCTTGGCGTGAGCGCGGATGACATGCGTTCCGAGGAGTTCTACGGTTACTAAGGCGCGGGAACGCCCGGAAGCCTCGCATCATCCAATGCCGTGCCAATGAAACCGCAGCCGAGCAAGAAGGTCGACGCGCGGGCGTTCGAGCAGATCATGCGCCAGCACAACCGAATGCTGTTCCGCACCGCGCGCGCCATCCTGCGCGACGACGCCGAGGCCGAGGACGCCCTGCAGGAAGCCTACGTGCAGGCGTACCACGCGCTCGGCAGCTTCCGCGGCGAGGCGAAGCTCTCGACCTGGCTCGCGCGCATCGTCGCCAACGAAGCGCTGATGCGGCTTCGCAAGCAGACGCGCCGCGCCGAGATCGTGCCGATCCAGCCGGCGGCGGGGCAGGAACTGGAACAGGTGACGGACACCAACATGCACAACGCCCCCGACGCAAGCGCCGAGCGCAAGGAAGTGCGAGCGCTGCTCGAGGCGCAGATCGACGCGCTGCCGGACGCTTACCGGACCGTGTTCATGCTGCGCGCGGTCGAAGAGCTGCCGGTGGAGGAAGTGAGCGCCATTCTGCAAATCCCGCCGGCCACGGTGCGCACGCGCTACTTCCGCGCGCGCAGCCTGCTGCGCGAGGCGCTCGCGCAGAAGATCGACCTCGCGTGCGAGGACGCCTTCAGCTTTGCCGGCGCGCGCTGCGACCGCATTGTCGCCCACGTGCTGGCCCGAATTAACCCATCCAAGGAGACGCCATGAACTGGAAACACATACTGCCCATCGCTCTTTTCGTGCCCGCGCTTGCGCTGGCACAAAGCAAACCATCCGATCCGCAGATCGCCGGGATCGTGGTCGCCGCCAACCAGATCGACGTCGACGCGGGTAAGCTCGCCAAGTCGCGGAGCCAGAACAAGGAGGTGAAGGACTTCGCGCAGCAGATGATCACCGACCATACCGCCGTCAACAAGCAGGCCGGCGCGCTCGCCAAGAAGCTGGGCGTCACGCCCGAGGACAGCGACACCACGAAGAGCCTGAAGCAGGGCGCGGTGGACAACATCGCCAACCTGAAGAAACAGAAAGGCGCGCAGTTCGATAAGGCGTATGTCGAGCACGAGGTGGTCTATCACCAGCAGGTGCTCGATGCGATCGACAAGGTGCTGATCCCGAGCGCGCAGAACGCGGAGCTCAAGGGCCTCATCACCAAGGTGCGGCCGGCGATCGCCGCGCACCTCGAGCATGCCAAGCATCTCCAGGCCTCCTTGGGAAAGAAGTAGCGGCCAAATCGCATGAGGTCCGCATCGAAGGGATGAAGTTCGTGCCCGAGCGGCTCGAAGTCGCCGCCGGGGACCGCATCACCTGGACCAACCGCGATTTCGTGCCGCACAGTGTCACCGCGAAGGCCGCCGGCATCGAATCCGGCGATCTCGCCGAAGGTAAGAGCTTTAGTTTTGTACCGAAAAAGCCCGGCGAGATCGCCTACATCTGCCGGCTGCACCCGGTGATGCGAGCTGTCGTGATTGTCAGGTAAGCGCGCTGTTCTAGACTGCGCGTACCAAGAGAGGAGGCCTGACATGCATCGCATTGCAGCGCTCGCTGCACTCATGGTTTCGTCGCTGGCGCAGGCCGCGCCGGTCAAGACCGATTACCAGATCGACGGCGCCGATCCCGGCGTGCGGCTCTTCGTGCGCCAGAAGATGGAGGCGGGCACGACGCGCTTCACCGACGACAACATCGTGCTCTTCATCCACGGCGCCACCGCGCCGTCGGTGTGCGACTTCGACCTCGGCTTCAAGGACTATTCCTGGGCCGACTGGATGATCGGCAAGGGGTACGTGACGTATCTCTTCGACAAGCGCAACTACGGCTACTCGAGCCGCGAGAAGGCGATGGACGAGCCGGCCGCGAGTAACAAGCCCGTGTCGCGCTCCTACCTGGTGATCCGCGACATCGGAGCCGTGGTGGATCACATCCGCCAGAAGCACAAGGTGAACAAGGTGACGCTGATCGGCTGGTCCTGGGGCGCGATGACCGCCGGCTACTACACATCGCTCCACAGCGAGAGGGTGCGCAAGCTCGTGATGTACGCGCCGGCGTACGCGTTCCCGCTGCACACCAACCTCGGCCCGGGCTCGGGGCTGCAGAACAAGCGCAAGCCCTACGAGTTCAACTATGGGCTCGGCGCCTACCGCCTGGCGAGCGAGGCGGCCAACACCGGGCGCTGGGACGGCGAGATCCCG
>DASXRW010000394.1:0-4483 GCA_036506355.1 Burkholderiales bacterium | reverse complement strand
CCGGTGCGCGTGCCGACGAAGGCCATGCCCGCAGCCATCGCGCCCGCCATGTCGCGAAACACCTTGTCGACGGCGAGCTTGGTCTTTTCCTTGTCCATGATCGGCGCATTGTAGACTCGGGCCGCATGAAGGAGCCGCGTCCCGTCACGCTCGAAGGCCATGGCGTTCGCCTCGAGCCGCTCACGCGAGAGCATCGCGACGCGCTCGCCAAAGCGGCGGCCGATGGCGAGCTGTGGCAGCTTTGGTTCACGTCGGTGCCCGAGCCGCAGCAGACGCAGATCTACATCGCGCAGGCGCTCGCCGGCCGCGACGCGGGACACATGCTGCCCTTCGTGGTGCGCGAGGTGGCGAGCGGCGCGATCGTGGGCAGCACGCGCTATCACGACATCGTGAAGGAAGCCCACCGCGTCGAGATCGGCTACACCTGGTACGCCCGGAAATGGCAGAAAAGCCACGTCAACACGGCGTGCAAGCTTCTCCTGCTGGGACATGCATTCGACGCGCTCGGCTGCAAAGTAGTCGGACTGCGCACCGATAACTTCAACTTCGCTTCGCAGCGCGCCATCGAGGCGCTCGGCGCGAAGAAGGACGGCGTCATCCGGCATCACGCGCCGCGCCGCGACGGCACGGTGCGCGACACGGTGATGTACAGCATCGTCCTTTCGGAGTGGCCCGACGTCAGGCGCCACCTCGAGCTGCGACTCAAAAAGGGGTCAGAGCAATTTTCCCGTAACAAATAGGCGCGCAGTCCGAGCCCTTTTGTAACGGGAAAATTGCTCTGACCCCTTTTTTCCACGGGTCTGTAAATTGCTGTACAGAGGGCCGTGAACCTCTCGCTGCGGCCCGAACATCTCAAGCGCTACAAGGATTTCGCGCGGCTGCTGTTCAAGTACGGCCGGCGCGATCTGGTGACGCGCGCCGGCCTGAACGAGCTCCTGCCGCAGGAGCCCGAGGAGGACGAGGCCCGGATTCCCGAGGCGCGCGAGCTCGCGCGCGACGTCGAGAAACTCGGGCCGACTTACATCAAGCTCGCGCAGCTCCTGTCGACGCGTCCCGACATCATCCCGCCGGTCTATGCCGAGGCGCTGGCGCGGCTGCAGGACGATGTGGCGCCGTTCAGCTTCGCCGAGGTCGAGAAAATCCTGACGGAAGAGCTGGGCGTGCGCCTGTCGAAGGCCTTCGCCAGCATCGAGGCGAAGCCGCTCGCCGCCGCCTCGATCGCGCAGGTGCATCACGCCGCGCTGCGCGACGGGCGCGAGGTGGCGCTCAAGGTGCAGCGTCCCGGCATCCGCGAGCAGGTGCTCGACGACCTCGAGGCGCTCGGCGAGGTGGCGCAGTTCATCGACGCGCACACCGAGTTCGGCCGGCGCTTCGGCATCGCGCTCCTGTTCGAGGAGTTCCGCAAGTCGATGCTGCGCGAGCTCGACTTCCGGCAGGAGGCGCTGCACCTCGTCACCATCGGCAACAACCTGAAGGACATCCCGGAGATCGTGATCCCGCGCCCGGTGCTCGACTACTCGAGCTCGCGCGTGCTGACGATGGAGTTCGTCCCGGGCACCAAGATCACCGCGCTAAGCCCGCTCGCGAAGATGGAGCTCGACGGCGAGCAGCTCGCCGATGCCCTCTTTCGCGCCTATCTCAAGCAGATGCTGCGCGACGGGCTGTTCCACGCCGACCCCCATCCCGGCAACGTGTTCCTGGTCGATCACAAGATCGCGCTGATCGACCTCGGCATGGTGGCGCGCGTGCGCCCGGCGCTGCAGGATCGGCTGCTGCAGCTCCTGCTCTCGGTGAGCGACAACCGCCCCGACGATGCAGTGAAGGTGCTGCTGCTCGTCGCCGAGCAGCGCGAGGACGCGAATCAGGCGGGCTTTCGCCGCGGCGTCGCCGACATCATCGGCCAGCACCAGGAGGTGGCCTTGCAGCGGCCGCAGGTCGGCCGCGCGGTGTTGATGCTCCTCAAGGTGGCCGCGGAGAACGGCATCCATCTGCCGCCCGAGCTCGCGATGATCGGCAAGACGCTGCTGAATCTCGACGAGATCGGCCTCACGCTCGCGCCGCGCTTCGACGCCAGCGCCGCGATCCGCCGCCATGCCGCCGCCATCACGCAGGAGCAGGTGCTGCGCGACTTCTCGCTCGGCTCGTTCTTTAGCACCGCAGTCGAGCTGAAGAACTTTGTCCAGCATCTGCCCGGGCGTGTGAACCGCATCCTCGATCGCCTCGCGGACAACGAGTTCTCGGTGAAGGTCGACGCGATCGACGAAGCGCAGCTGATGGAAGGGCTGCAGAAAGTGGCGAACCGCATCGCCACCGGCCTGGTGCTCGCGGCGCTGATCGTCGGCGCAGCGCTCCTGATGCGCGTGGAGACGAGCTTCCGGCTCTTCGGCTACCCGGGGCTCGCGATCCTGCTTTTCCTCGCCGCGGCGATCGGCGGCATCTGGCTCGTCGGCACCATCCTTGTCAACGACATCCGCGCGCGGCGCCGGATTCGGGGCCAGGGCCGTAATTAAAGGCGCTTGCGCATCACCGCCGAGCTCGCGGGACAGAGGCTCGAGAACTCCTGCGTCTCGCGTATCGCCGGCGGCGCTGCTTCGCGCACGATGTGCTCGTAGCCCGAGCGCGCGAAGAACTGCTCGGCTGTCGTCGTGAGCAGATAGATTTCCTTCACCTCGCGCAGCCGCGCATAGCGCTCGGCTTCGGCGAGGAGCGTGCTGCCGACACCGCGGCCGCGGCGGCTCGACGCGACCGCAAGCGAACGAAGCAAGGCCACCGGCGGGTAGAGCTCGAGGCCCACCACGCCATCGAGCGAGCCGTTCGCGCCGCAGCCGAGAAAATTCTCGAGGTGCGCCTCGGTCAGGTCCGAGGTTGGCAGGTTCGCTTCCTCGAGCAGCCGCTTCACCGCCGCCGCGGCTGGGTACTGGACGATGTTCACAGCGGGATCGCGAGCAGGGTGTCGAAGCGCCGGCTGTCGCAGATCACGACGCGCTCCTCGTAGCGCATTTCGGGCAGCACGATGCGGTCGACGTACCGGCCGCTCGCGAAGAGCATGGCTTCGCCGTTCTCCATGATCCGCACCACCAGGAAGTTGGCGATGGACTTGACCGTGCCTTCGCTCTGCGGCTCGACCAGCACGGCGGACACCATGTGCCGGTAGCGTTGCGGCTCGTAGATGTTGGCATGGCGCAGCGAGGCGATGCGGTCGCTTAGCATCGCGCGGCCTTCGGCGTAGAGCACCGGCAGCGGCAGGCCGCGCGCTTCGTTCTCGGCGGTGGTGATGCGGTAGCGGCCGTTCTTGGTGAAGAAGTCGGGCCACTTCTCGAGCTGGTCGGTATCCAAGGCATGCACATACCGAGCGTGCAGGCGCTCCACGGCCAACTGGAGCTGCAAATCGTGGTCTGTCCCTGATTTCAACCGGTCAGACTTGCATGTAGCTGCGCCAGGCCTTCCACAGCCCGCGCACCGCGGTCTCGGTGATGCGCGAGTCGCCCGAGCCGATGGTCGCGCCGCCCATCTCGATCACCGAGGCGCGGTCGGGCGAGGCGGCGACGCCGCGCTGGACGAAGCCGGTCGCGGCGCCGTCTTCCATCGAGATGTAGCCCGCGGGGCCGACGAGATTCGCCTGCAGCAGGCGCCGGCGCAGCATCGCCTCGTCGTCGTCGGCGAAGCCGAAGAGCGTCCAGTGGAGCTCCGTGCGGTCGATGCCCTTCGGCACCACCTGGCGCGCGGCGAGCGAGTTGCGGATCTGGTGCAGCACGAAGCCGGGGAACAGCGACAGAATCTGGATCGAGACGTTGTCGCCCAGCTCGTCGACCTGCTCGAGGATCTCGGGGTTTTGCAAGGCGAATTCATTGGCCGAGCGCATGCCGCCTTTCTCGTACGCGTCGCCGCGGTCTTCGACCATTTCGGTGTAGGTGCAGTGATGCGCGCCGTCGGCGGAGACGAACACGCCGCCTTTCTGCGTCAGGCGGTTGATGCGAAAGCGCGTGAAGAAGAGGTGCAGCAGGCTCGCGTGGTACGTGTCCTTCACGTTGTCCATGTAGAGCTTCCAGTTGTTCGGCAGCACCTGGGTGTAGCTGCCCAGCAGCTTCACCGGCTTGATCATCACGCGCTTGATGCGCGGCAGGATCTCGGGGCCGATGTAGTCGGCGAGCGCCGGCGCCTTCTCCGACAATGTGCCGAACACCAGCCCGTGGATGCTGGCAACCCGGAACTTCTTCGGCGCCTGCGACTCGGGCTTGGCATCGGCCGGCATACCGCCCTTGCCGGCGATGCCCTTCCTGAACGCGACGCTGGTCAGGTTGCCGGCGTGATCGTAGGTCCAGTTGTGGTAGATGCAGTTGAAGCGCTCGGCGCGCCCGCGCGAGTGCATGCAGATCAGCGCGCCGCGGTGCGCGCAGCGGTTCTCGAACGCGTGCAGCGCGCCCTGCGGATCGCGCGTCACCACCACCGGCATCTCGCCGACGAAGGTGGTGATGAAGCTGCC
>DASXRW010000393.1:0-6302 GCA_036506355.1 Burkholderiales bacterium | reverse complement strand
ACGCCCGCCGGATCCGCGTTGACCAGGCCGATGGGCGTGTAGTCCTTGTAGGTGAGCGGCGTGAGACCGACGTGATGCATCATCGTGATCTCCACCGTGATCATGCCGATGGTGTAGCCGTCGGGCGTGCTCTTGGCGATCGCGTCATGGCCGACCACACCCGAGCCGCCGGTGCGGTTGACGACGTTGAAGGGCTGCTTCAGTTCCTTTTCCAGCAGCGTGCCGATGATGCGCGCGGTGGCGTCCGTGCCGCCGCCGGCGCCCCAGGGCACGAT
The DNA here is from genome assembly GCA_036506355.1 of Burkholderiales bacterium. Lineage (GTDB taxonomy): Bacteria > Pseudomonadota > Gammaproteobacteria > Burkholderiales > SG8-39 > SCGC-AG-212-J23. The sequence goes on along the minus strand of DASXRW010000393.1, from coordinate 6,027 downwards.
GAGCTGCACGGGGCGTTGCGGGTACTGCGCGTGAGCGGCCGCCGCCGCGAGCGACAGCAGTGCTGCAATCAGCGTTCTCATGGGTCTCCTCCCTGCCTTGATGGTTTTGCTCCGCGGGTGACGAAGGCATTTTAACCACGGCGGAGAGTAAAATTTTTCTTTTGGAGGTCGCCATGAACGCTCCCGCCCAGGCCGGTCTCGCCGCGCTTTCGCTCAAGGACACGAAACTCTTCCGCGAGCAGTGCTACATCGACGGCGGCTGGGGCGATGCCGACGAGCGCAAGACCATCGCCGTCCATAATCCGGCGACCGGCGCGGTGCTCGGCACCGTGCCGCGCATGGGCGGCGCCGAGGCGAAGCGCGCGATCGAAGCCGCCGAGCGCGCCTGGCCGGCGTGGCGCGCAAAGACCGCCAAGGAGCGCGCGACGATTCTGCGCAAATGGTTCGACCTGATGATGGCGAACCAGGAAGACCTGGCGAGACTCATGACCGCCGAGCAGGGCAAGCCGCTCGGCGAATCGCGCGGCGAGATCGCCTATGGCGCCTCGTTCATCGAATGGTTCGCCGAGGAAGCCAAGCGCGCGTACGGCGACACGATTCCCTCGCCGTGGGCGGACAAGCGCATCCTGGTGATGAAGCAGCCGATCGGCGTCTGCGCGCTCATCACGCCGTGGAACTTCCCCAACGCCATGATCACGCGCAAGGCCGGGCCGGCGCTCGCCGCGGGCTGCACCGTAGTCATCAAGCCCGCCGGGCAAACACCTTATTCGGCGCTCGCCCTGGCCGAACTCGGCGAGCGTGCGGGAATTCCGAAAGGCGTGCTCAATATCATCACCGGCGACTCGAAAGCGATCGGCGCAGAGCTCTGCGCCAATCCGGTCGTTAGGAAGCTGTCGTTCACCGGCTCGACCGAGACCGGACGCGTGCTGATGCGCCAATGCGCCGATACGGTCAAGAAGCTCTCCCTCGAGCTCGGCGGCAACGCGCCGTTCATCGTCTTCGACGACGCCGATCTGGACGCGGCCGTCGAGGGCGCGCTGGCCTCCAAATACCGCAACGCGGGCCAGACCTGCGTGTGTGCCAACCGCCTCTACGTACAGGACGGCGTCTACGAGACCTTTGCGCGCAAGCTCACGGACAAGGTGAAGGGCTTCAAGGTGGGCGCCGGCACCGAGCCCGGCGTGGTGATCGGCCCACTGATCGACGAGCAGGGCGTGAAGAAAGTCGAGGCGCACGTCGCCGATGCGCTCGGCAAAGGCGCCAGGGTGATCCTGGGCGGCAAGCGCCACGAACGCGGCGGCCTGTTTTTCCAGCCGACGGTGATCGCGGACGTCACGCCCGCCATGATCGTGTCGCACGAGGAGACCTTCGGGCCGGTGGCGCCGCTCATCCGCTTCAAGACCGAGGACGAGGTGATTGGCCTGGCGAACGACACCGAGTTCGGCCTCGCCGGCTACTTCTACAGCCGCGACGTCGGGCGCATCTTCCGCGTCGCCGAGCGCATGGAGACCGGCATCGTCGGCGCCAACGTCGGCATCATCTCGACCGAGGTCGCGCCCTTCGGCGGCGTCAAGCAGTCCGGCCTCGGACGCGAGGGCTCGAAGTACGGCCTCGAGGAATTCCTCGAGGTGAAGTACCTGCTGGTCGGCGGCCTCGATAAGTGACGGGCGAAGAGTTCAAGGACGACTACCGCCGCGCGCTGCCGAAGGCGCTGATCCAGGAACTCACGCGCCGCTCCGCGTGGCGCGCTACGGCGGCGGTGCTCGAGGACTTCGCGGTGCTCGCCGCCGCCATCGCGCTCGGCATCGCCTACTGGCCGAACCCGCTGGTTCTCGTTCCCGCGGTGCTCATCATCGGCACGCGCCAGCACGCCCTTTTCGTCATCGCGCACGATGCGGCGCACTACCTGCTCTACGAGCCGCGCTGGCTCAATGACCTGGTCGGACGGCTGTGCGCGATGCTGCAGGGGCTTTCGATGTGCACCTACCGCGTCATCCACCGCCTGCATCACAACAATCTCTATGGCGCGCTCGATCCCGACACGGCGCTGCATGGCGGCTATCCGCGCGGGCGCATGTATCTCATTCGCAAGTTACTGCGGGACCTCTCCGGGCTCACAGCGTGGAAGACCTATGCCTACTTCCTGGGCGGCGCCCCTGCGCTCAACACCGCCACCAATGTCGCCGTGCGCCCGCTCGACGACACCTCAGCGAAGCTGCGCGCCGAAGCGCGCGAGGATCGCAACGCGGTCATCTTCCTGCACGTGGTCGTGCTTTTCCTGCTCGCGATCAGCGGCTACCTGCTGCAGTACCTGGTGCTCTGGGTGCTGCCGCTCGTGACGGTGGTGCAGGCGATCCTGAGGCTGCGCGCCATTGCGGAGCACGGCGCGACGACGGACTTCTCCTCGCCGCTCACCGCGGCGCGCACCAACCTGGCACCGGCATGGCTGCGCTGGCTGATTTTTCCGCACAACGTGAACTACCACGTCGAGCATCACCTCTACGCCTCGGTGCCGCAGTACAACCTGCCGCGGCTGCACCAGGAGCTGAAGCGCCAGGGCGTGCTCGAGGGCGCCGAGGTGATTGCCTTCCGCGCGACGCTCGGCAAGATCTTCGCCGAGCGCGCCGCCGCTACTTAGGTTTTATCTTCAACCGCATCGGTTTCATCGGCGAGCCGACAAAGCCCACCCGGCGGTACATCGCCTGTGCGCGCTCGTTTTGCATGTCGGTGAGCAGCGTGATGCGCAGCACGCCCTCCGCGCGCGCCTGCGCCACCACGTGCTTGAGCAGCGCCTCGCCGATGCCGCGCTTGCGCTCGTCCGGATGCACCACGAGGTCTTCGAACCAGGCGGCCTTGCCGCCTTCCGCGGTGCTGACCGTGTAGAGCAGGCTCGCCATCGCCACGACGCGCTTGCCTTCGCGCGCCACGAACAGCTTGCCGATCGTCGGATTGGCGAGGAGCGCCTCGAGCGCGCGCTTCTGCTTGCCGGCGTCGGGCTGGAACTCGGCTTCATCGGTGAAGAGCACGCCGAGCAGCTCGACCATTTGCGGCAGCTCCTTGAGCGTCGCCGTGCCGTACTCGAGTTCCATCTTTGGCTCCTAGACGTTGAAGCGGAAGTGGATCACGTCGCCGTCGCGCACCACGTAGTCCTTGCCCTCGAGGCGCAGCTTGCCCGCCTCCTTGGCGCCCAGCTCGCCGCCGTGCGCGACGAAATCATCGTACGCCGCCACCTCGGCGCGAATGAAGCCGCGCTCGAAATCGGTGTGGATGGCGCCGGCGGCCTGCGGCGCGGTCGCGCCAGCCGGGATGGTCCACGCGCGGACCTCCTTCGGCCCGGCGGTGAAGTACGTTTGCAAGCCCAGCAAGCCATAGGCGGCGCGGATCACGCGGTTCAGGCCAGGCTCGTCCATCCCCATGTCCTCGAGGAAGAGCTTCTTGTCCTCGTCGGACATGTCGGCGATCTGCGCCTCGATCGACGCGGTGATCGTCACCACCGGCGCGCCCTCCTTCGCCGCATACGCCCGCACCGCTTCCAGCAGGCGCGCTGAGCCGTCCTCGCCCACGTTGGCGACGTACATCGTCGGCTTCATCGTGAGAAGGAAGAGGGGCGCGAGCACCGCGCGCTCCTCTTTCGAGAGCTCGGCGGTGCGCGCCGGGCGGCCGCCATCAAGAATTTTCTGTACCTTCTTTAAAGCCAAAACCAGGCGTTGTGCGTCCTTGTCGCCGCCGCTCTGCGCGACCTTCTCGTACTTCGCGAGCTGGCGCTCGACCGCGTCGAGATCGGCGAGCGCCAGCTCGGTGTTGACCGTCTCGATGTCCGAAACCGGGTTCACTTTGCCCGCGACGTGCACCACATTCGGATCCTCGAAGCAACGCACCACGTGCGCTATCGCGTCGGTCTCGCGAATGTTCGCGAGGAACTTGTTTCCCAGGCCCTCGCCCTTAGAGGCGCCGGCGACCAAGCCGGCGATGTCGACGAACTCGACCACCGCCGGCACCAGCTTCTGCGGCTGCGCGATTTCGGCGATCACATCGAGGCGCAGGTCGGGCACTTCCACGATGCCGACGTTGGGCTCGATGGTGCAGAAGGGATAGTTCTCCGCCGCGATGCCGGCCTTGGTGAGCGCGTTGAACAGCGTCGACTTGCCCACGTTCGGCAGGCCGACGATGCCGCACTTCAGACTCATTTCTTGCGGCCGAGAAGACCGCTGAAGAGACCTTTTTTCTCCGGCTCAGGCTTCTTCTCCTGTTCCTGCTTTTTCTCGGGGGCGGGCGTCGCTTTTCGCTCCGGCTCTTTCTGCTCCGCGACCGGCGGCTTCTCTTCGGTGTGGAGCTTGTTCATCGCGCCCTGCATGTCTCCCGCGAGCATCTGCGGCAGGACCGCGAGGGATTTCTCGATGGCGGCGTCGATCGCCGCTTTTTCCTCGGCCGGAGGTTTCTCCAGGACGTAGTCCGCGCCTTCGCGTCCCGCGGGAGGCTTGCCGACGCCCAGGCGCAGGCGCCAGTACTCGTGCGTCGCGAGGCGCTGCGAGATGTCCTTCAATCCGTTGTGGCCGGCGATGCCGCCGCCCTGCTTCACGCGCGCGACGCCCGGCGCAAAGTCGAGCTCGTCGTGGACCACGAGGATCTCTTCGGGCTTGATCTTGAAAAACCCGGCGAGCATCTGCACCGGCCGGCCGCTCGCGTTCATGAAGCTTTGCGGCAGCAGGAGCCAGGCACCGGTCGAATCGTGACGGCCGACCAGCGCCTGGAATTTCGCGTCCTTGCGCAGCACCACGGCGTTCGCCGTGGCGAAGCGCTCGACCAGCCAGAAGCCGGCGTTGTGCCGCGTGCGCTCGTACTCCTTGCCCGGGTTGCCCAGGCCGACAACGAGGCGGATGGCCACGCCTTACTTCTTCTCTTTCTTCTCGCCCTTGTCCGCGGCTGCCGGCTTCTCTGCACCCTTGGCCGCGGGCCCCTTGTCGCCGCCCTTGGCGGCAGCGCCTTCTTCTAAGCCCTCGCCTTCCTTCGGCGCCACGGCCTGCTCGGTGGTCGGGATCTCCGACGGCGCCACCGCAGCGGCGGCTTGCGCGGCCTCCTCTTCCTCGGTGATGAGCGCCGGCACGACCACGGTGGCGACGACCGGGTTCTCGGTCTTGTGCAGGGTGAGCTCGACGCCCTTTGGCAGCGCGAGATCGCGCACGTGCAGCGAGTGGCCCACCGCGAGGTTGCCCAGGTCGATCTCGATGTACTCGGGCAGGTCGTCGGGGAAGCAGACGATGTCGAGCTCGTTCAGCACGTGGTTCACCACGCCGCCCTGCTCCTTCACGCCGGGGGACTGCTCGGCGTTCACGAAGTGCAGCGGCACCTTCATGTGGATCTTCTTGTCCTTCGAGACCCGCTGGAAGTCGATGTGCTGCACCTGCGGCTTGAACGGATGCATGTTCAGCGAGCGCAGCAGCACCTGCTCCTTCGAGCCCGCCAGGTCGAGCGTCAGGATCGACGCATGGAACCTCTCGTTGCGCAGGTTCAGGTACAGGGCCTGGTGATCGAGCTCGATGTTGGTCGGGCCCTTGTCGCCGCCGTACACGATGCCCGGCACCTTGCCCAGGCGGCGCAGACGGCGGCTCGCACCCGTTCCCCGCGCTTCGCGCTTGCGCGCGCTGATTTCGATTGCCATTTTCGCTTTGCTCCAGTTGAGCCGGACCCGCGACCAGGCACCGGCCGGTTAAAAAACGGTTCCTATTCGATAAACAGAGAGCTGACCGATTCCTCGGTGTAGATGCGCAGGATCGTCTCGGCGAGCAGGCCCGCCACCGAGAGGCTGCGGATCTTCTTGCAAGCGCGCGCGTCCTCGCGCAGCGGAATGGTGTCGGTGACGACCAGCTCGTCGAGCGCCGAGCCCTTGATGCGCTCGACGGCGCCGCCCGAGAGCACGGCGTGCGTGCAGTAGGCGACCACCTTGGTCGCGCCTTCTTCCTTCAGCACTTGCGCGGCCTTCACCAGCGTGCCGGCGGTGTCGACCATGTCGTCCATGATGACGCAGGT
>DASXRW010000392.1:0-4687 GCA_036506355.1 Burkholderiales bacterium | reverse complement strand
TGTCGGGGAACACGCGGATCCAGATGCGGCCGCCGCGCTTGATGTGGCGCGACATGGCGCGCCGGCCGGCTTCGAGCTGGCGCGCGGTGAGCCGGCCGCGGGTCGTGGCCTTGAGGCCGAATTCGCCGAAGGAGACCTTGGCGCCGCGCGTGGCGACGCCCGTGTTTCGGCCCTTCTGTTGTTTCCTGTACTTGGTGCGTGCGGGTTGCAGCATGCGCTATTCCTTCTTCTCGCCTTCCGGCTTCTCGATTTTCTTGGCCTTCTTGACGGTGGTCTTCGGAGCAGCCGCGCCTTCCTTCTTCGCGGCGCGCGGCGCGCCTTCCGGACGCGGGCGCGCGGGTCCGCGCTTTGCGCCCGGGCGCGGCGCGGGCTTCTTCGCGCGCTTGGGCTCGGCGGGCGCTTCGGGTTGCGCCACCGCCGGCTGCGCGCCCGGCACGAGCGCCGGCACCTCGCCCTTCGGCAGCACTTCGCCCTTGTAGACCCAGACCTTGATGCCGATGACGCCGTAGCTGGTTTTCGCTTCGCCCAGGCCATAGTCGATGTCGGCACGCAGCGTGTGCAGCGGTACGCGACCTTCGCGGTACCACTCGGTGCGGGCGATCTCGATGCCGTTCAGGCGACCGGCGCTCATGATCTTGATGCCCTGCGCGCCCAGGCGCATCGCGTTCTGCATGGCGCGCTTCATCGCGCGGCGGAACATGATGCGCTTCTCGAGCTGCTGTGCGATCGAGTCGGCGATGAGCTGCGCGTCGATCTCGGGCTTGCGGATTTCCTCGATGTTCACGTGCACCTGCTGCACGCCCATGATGCGGCGCAGCTCCGCCTTCAGCGCCTCGATCTCCTCGCCCTTCTTGCCGATGACCACGCCAGGGCGGGCCGAGAAGATGGTGATGCGCGCGTCCTTCGCCGGGCGCTCGATCAGCACGCGGCCAACCGACGCGTGGGCGAGCTTACTTTTCAGGAAGCTGCGCACCTTGATGTCCTCGGCGAGCATCGGCGCGAAGTTCTTGCTGTTCGCGTACCAGCGCGAGCTCCAGTTGCGGTTGACCGCGAGGCGAAAGCCCACCGGATTGATTTTCTGGCCCATCAGTCACCCACCGTAATAAAGATATGGCACGAGTGCTTCAGCACGCGGTTGCCGCGTCCCTTGGCTCGCGCCTGGAATCGTTTGAGGAACATGCCGCGCTCGACGTAAATCTGCTTCACCTTGAGCGCGTCGATGTCGGCGCCGTCGTTGTGCTCGGCGTTGGCGATCGCGGACTCGAGCAGCTTCCTCATGAGGCCCGCGCCTTTCTTCGGCGTGTAGGCGAGGATGCTCATCGCCTCATCGACCGGTTTGCCGCGGATCAGGTCGGCCACCAGGCGCCCTTTTTGCGCCGACAGGCGCGCACCGCGCAGGCTTGCCTTGGTTTCCATCATTTCTTCCCTGCCGGCGCCGGGGCGGGCGCAGCCGCAGGAGCCGCTGCCGCGGGCGCGGCCCCGGGACCTTGCGTGCCCGGCGGCGGCCGGCGATCGCCCCCGACGGCCTCCTCGGTGCGCTTGCCGACCGCCGAGTGGCTCTTGAAGATGCGCGTCAGCGCGAACTCGCCGAGCTTGTGCCCGACCATGTTCTCGGTGACGTACACCGGCACGTGCTGTCTTCCGTTGTGCACGGCGATCGTCAGGCCGACGAAGTCGGGCACGATCGTCGAGCGGCGCGACCAGGTCTTGATGGGCCGCTTGTCGCTCGCGCCGCGCGCCTTGTCGACCTTGGCCATCAAGTGATGGTCGACGAATGGGCCTTTCTTGATTGAACGTGCCATGGTTAGTCCTTGCCTTTAGCGCGGCTTCTAGCGCTCCTATTTCACTCGCCGGTCGCGCACGATCATCACCTGCGTGCGCTTGTTGCGTCGTGTCTTGAATCCCTTGGTCTGCACGCCCCAGGGCGACACCGGGGGCTGCGCCGCGGCGGTACGGCCTTCGCCGCCGCCGTGCGGATGGTCGATCGGGTTCATCGCCACGCCGCGCACGGTAGGACGCACGCCGCGCCAGCGCTTGCGCCCGGCTTTGCCTATGGATTCCAAATTGTGCTCGGCGTTGCCGACTTCACCAATGGTCGCGCGGCAGTCGATGTGCACCTTGCGGATCTCGCCCGAGCGCAACCTGAGCTGCGCGTACGAGCCCTCGCGGGCGAGCACCTGGACGTGGGCCCCGGCGGAGCGCGCGAGCTGCGCGCCCTTGCCCGGCATCATCTCCACGCAGTGCACGATGGTGCCGACCGGGATATTGCGCAGCGGCAGCGCGTTGCCGGTCTTGATCGGCGCCTCGGAGCCCGACATGAGCTGCGTGCCGACGCTCAGGCCTTTGGGCGCCACCATGTAACGGCGCTCGCCGTCGGCGTAGAGCAGCAGCGCGAGGTGTGCGCTGCGGTTCGGGTCGTATTCCAGCCGCTCGACCTTAGCCGCGATGCCGTCCTTGTTGCGGCAGAAATCGATGATGCGCAGGTGATGCTTGTGGCCGCCGCCCTGGTGGCGCATGGTGACGCGGCCGTGGTTGTTGCGGCCGCTGCCGCGGCGCTGCTCCTGGGTGAGCGGCCAGTGCGGCTCGCCCTTGTGCAGCTCGGGCGTCACCACCTTGACGAGCGCGCGACGGCCGGGTGAAGTTGGCTTAACTTTGACTAGAGGCATGAATTATTCCGTCGCGGCGAAGTTGATTTCCTGGCCCTCGGCGAGGCGCACGTAGGCCTTCTTCCAGTTGCGCCGGCGGCCCGAAAGGCGGCCGAAGCGCCGCTCCTTGCCCCGCACGTTCAGCACCGTGACGCCGTCGACCTTGGTCTTGAACATGAGCTCGATCGCCGCCTTGATCTGCGGCTTGGTGGCGTCGTCGGAAACGCGAAACACGTATTGCCGGTTCTTGTCCGCGACGAAGGTGCTCTTCTCCGACACGACCGGCGCGAGCACCACGTTCATCAGCTGCTCGGCGTTGTATTTCTTGACGGCGGTCATGCCAGCATCTCCTCGAGCTTCGCCATCGCCGCCTTGGTGAGCAGCACCTTCTCCGAGCGCACCAGTGAAACCGGGTTGGCGTGGCGCACGTTGAGGATCTCGATATTGGGCAGGTTGCGCGACGAGAGCATGAGGTTCTCATCGATCTCGTCGGTGATGACCAGCACCTGCTCGAAGCCCAGGTTCTTCACCTTCTGCGCGAGCAGCTTGGTCTTCGGGGCATCGACCACGAACTCGTCGACCACGCGCAGGCGGTCTTCGCGCGCGAGCTGCGAGAGAATCGCGCACAGCCCGGCACGGTACATGCGCCGGTTCACCTTGTGCGTGAAGTTCTCGTCGGGCGAGTTCGGGAAGATCTTGCCGCCGCCGCGCCACAATGGGCTCGAGGTCATGCCGGCGCGCGCACGGCCGGTGCCTTTCTGCCGCCATGGCTTCTTCGTCGAATGGTTGACCGCGCCGCGATCCTTCTGCGCGCGAGAGCCGACGCGCGCATTCGCCTGATAGGCGACGACCACCTGATGCACCAGCGCTTCGTTGAACTCGCGCCCGAAGATTGCGTCGGTCGCGTTCACGGTGCCGGAATTGCCGACCATCTTGAGTTCCATGGTCGCCCTCAGCTCTTCTTCGCCGCCGGCTTGGTCTCGGCGGGCCTGGCTTCAGGCCTGGGCGCGGCCTTCGCCGCGGCGGGCTTGGCCTGCTGCACCACCGGCTTCCAGATCTTCACCGCCGGGCGCACGAGGACGTCGCGCCCCTTCGAGCCCGGCACCGAGCCCTTGACCAGCAAGAGCTGCCGGTCGGCATCGACGCGCACGACGATGAGGTTGGAAATGGTGCGGCGCTTGTCGCCGAGATGGCCCGGCATGCGCTTGCCGGGAAACACGTGCGCCGGGCTCTGGTTCTGGCCGGTCGAGCCGGGGACCCGGTGCGAAATCGAGTTGCCGTGAGAAGCATTCTGTCCGCCGAAGTGATGCCGCTTGATCACGCCGGCGAATCCTTTGCCGATCGTCACGCCCTGCACATCGACTCTCTGTCCGACCTTGAAGATGCTCTCGACGCCGAGCTTGGCACCGACCTTGAGGTTGGCGAGCTCCTCCACCTTGGCGCGGAACTCGCGCAGCATATGGCCGGCCTCCACCGCCGCCTTGGCGAGATGGCCGGCGATCGGCTTTGGCACGCGCGTGGCGCGGCGCTTGCCGAACGCCACCTGCACGGCGGCGTAGCCGTCCTTCTCCGCGGTTTTGATCTGCGTCACCCGGTTGTCGGACACGTCGAGCACCGTGACGGGCAGCGTGCCGCCGTCGTCGGTGAAGATGCGCGTCATGCCGACCTTGCGGCCGACCAGTCCAATGCTCATACCTTCCTCTTCTGTTGATCCCCGCCTAGGCGGGGACGCCGGCTGCAATTGGCCGGCACATCACTTAGTGCTACTGAACCTTGATCTCCACATCGACGCCGGCGGGAAGGTCGAGCTTCATGAGCGCGTCCACCGTCTTGTCGGTCGGGTCGATGATGTCCATCAGCCTCAGATGCGTGCGGATCTCGAGCTGATCGCGCGAGGCCTTGTCGATGTGCGGCGAGCGCAGCAGGTCGAAGCGCTGCTTGCGCGTCGGCAGCGGCACGGGTCCGCGGACCACGGCGCCGGTGCGCTTGGCCGTATCCACGATCTCGAGCGCCGACTGGTCGATCAGGCGGTAGTCGAACGC
>DASXRW010000391.1:0-2311 GCA_036506355.1 Burkholderiales bacterium | reverse complement strand
GTGCTGATCAAGGGCCGCGTCGCGCTCGAGGACAGCACGGCCAACCTGGCGCGCCGAGCGGACCTGACCGATCTGTACTTCGCGCTGGCTACTTCTTCAGCTGCATCCGCAGGATCCAGGGCTTGAAGCCGGCGAGCAGCTCGCCGAGGAACTTGCGCGTGGTCTCGTCGGTAAGCCGGCCCTGGGCATCGAACTTGGACGCGGACGAGCCGATAAACACTTCCGGACGCGGCAGCACGTGCGCCCAAATCTGGCCGAGGATGCGGCGCAGATCGTACTGAACCCGCGCGCCGCCCATCGGGCCCGCCGAGACGGAGAAAATCGCCACCGGTTTGTCCTGCCACGACTGGTTCGGCGGGCGCGATGCCCAGTCTATGGCGTTCTTGAGCGCCGCGGTGAGGGAGAAGTTGTACTCGGGACTCGCGATGAGCACACCGTCGGCGACCGCCACCTCGGCGCGCAAGCGCTTCGCCGCCTCGGGAATCCCGGCGTCGAACACGTCCTGGTTGAAGATCGGGATGTCGTCGATTCTCGCGATGGTGAGCGACATGCCCTCGGGCATCATCTCGCCGCAAGCGCGCAGCGCGGCCATGTTGAACGACGCTTTGCGCAGGCTGCCGCAGATTCCCAGCACCTTGAGATCGGCCATTTCTTCGTCTCCCGGATTCGAAAAGCCGCGAGTTTAGCGACACAGCACGCCATTTGCTGCACTTAAGGCTCTAAGGTTCATTTTTTGAAGGAGTCAGCCATGAAAGCAAGAGTTTTCGGCGCAATCATCGCCCCGACGCTGCTGGGATGGCCAAGACGGGCGATTAATGGCCGTGCCGGTGGTGCAGATCAGGGTAGTGCGGGTGGCGGTGCGTTAGCGGCGCATGCCGGTGGGTATGGCTGTGCGGTTCGCGGCCATCCCACTCTGGGTCATGCTCATGCCGGTGATGCTCGTCGTGGACGTGCTCATGCGCGTGCGTCGTGGCCTCGTGCACGTGTTGGTGCTCATGGCGCTCGGTAAGGTGCAGCCACACGCCAAGCCCCATCAATCCCGCTGCCGCCCAGAACGCGGGGCCCGCGCGCTCGTCGAGCAGGAGTAGGGCGAGCGCCGCGCCGTAGAAGGGCGCGACTGAGAAATACGCGCCAGCGCGCGCGGTACCGAGATCGCGCAGCGCCATGATGAAGAGCACCAGGCTGATGCCGTAGCCGACAAGCCCGACGAGCCCGGCCAAGGCGATCGCTCCCGGCGCGGGAAGGTACGCACCCAGCGCGAGCGCAAGGCCCAGGTTCACCGCGCCGGCCACGAGGCCCTTCAGCGCTGCGATGGCGACTGCGTCGCCGCCCGATACGCGGCGCGTCAGGTTGTTGTCGAGCGCCCAGGCGAGGCAGGCCGTCGCGATCAGGAGCGGGCCGGCAACGCTGCTCGCGCGCGGAATCTGCTCCCAGGACAGCACCACACCTCCGGCCGCGATGGCGAGCATCCCCATGAATACGCGTTTGTCGACGTTCTCCCGGAATACGATCCAAGCCATCGCCGCCGTGAATACCACTTCGAGGTTGAGGAGCAGCGATGCGCTGGCGGCGTCGGTGCGCGCGAGACCGTACATGAGCAGGGCGGGCCCGGCGATGCCGCCGGCGGCGATCGCGGCGCCAAGCCACGGCAGGTCGCGCAGCGACAGGTTCGTGGTCCTACCGGACTTGCGCACCGCGAGCCACGCGGCGAGGCCGATGCCGCTGCCAAGGTAGAGCAGCCCGGCGAGCGCGAGCGGTGGGACCGAGCCGACCAGCAGCTTGGCGAACGGCGTGCTCGCGCCGAAGAGCGCGGCTGACAGCGAGGCGTAAGCAATCGCGCGACGGCGCATGCATAATCCTAGTTGAAGCAAGCGGGGGTGCCGGCAGACTCCCCGTGTCATAGACGCAAACTGCGTCCAAGCTCTGCTCTGACTCCGGCTAACGCCGGGAAGGAGCCATCGTGAAAGAAGCCTGCATCGCCGCGCTCACGGTCTTCGCTGCAAGCGCCGCCTCCGCCGAAACCATCAACTTCGACAATGACCAGCCCGGCGCGCTGCCGAGCGCGTGGCAGCAGGGCGTGACGGGGAAAGGCAGCCCGCAATGGGCGGTGCGCGCGGATCCCGGCGCGCCGAGCAAGCCCAACGTGCTGCAGCAGTCGGGCAGCGGTGCGTTTCCTTGGTGCGTGATGCCGAAAACAGCGATCGAAAACGGGTTCGTCGAGGTGCGCTTCAAGCCGATCTCCGGAAGAGACGATCAGGCGGGCGGTGTGGTGTGGCGCTGGAAGAACGGCGACAACTACTACGTCGCTCGC
>DASXRW010000390.1:0-16281 GCA_036506355.1 Burkholderiales bacterium | reverse complement strand
TTTATGAAAGTGGCGTGGACCTGACAAGAGAGCCAGGCATCTACGTTGTAGCTTATAGACTTGGTCAACTAGGCGGCGACTACAGCTTGTCTAGGGAAATTGCGCGCCGCCTCGTGAAGAACGGTGACTTGAAAAGACTCTTGCGCTCAACCCAACTCGCGGGCGAATTCCAAGTCACCTACGGACATCTCGATATTATTTGGGATGGCGACGAACTGGCGAAGATCATCGAGAACGAGGGACTCGGCGAGCGCTATAAGAGGGCAATCGGGCTGCTTCGAAGCAAGGAGTCCCGTGACTACTTCAAGCGTCGGTCAGCTAAACCCACTGAGAAATGGCCACCGGACGACACCGCTAAGGCCGAATAATGTTTAGGGACTTCGCTTGCGTGTCTTAGGAAAACATAGTCAGTCATTCGATTTGATAAGGCGTTTGGCCATTACGTGTCACGCGTTGGATGTTGCGGCGGAGCAGCTACTACTGCGGAGCACGGTGAATGCCAACGATACAGTACGACCAATTTACGACGATTTGCTTTCCACGAACCTATTGCATTTGGCAGTAGCCATAAGAACGAACTTGTACCAAGGCGTGCCGGACGCGACTGAGCAAGTGAGCCATTCAGCGCTTTTGTACGTTGATCCCGACGACCTCGCTGTGTCGCAGCCTTTTGGCATAAAAGATTTTTGCGACAAAGTTATCCATGCGGACGAGATACATCGTGACTTAGATCCCACCGAGAACAACTACATCACCGTGTTACGTGGCCGTCATCGTCGAGAAACTTGGGAAATGAATATTTCGGTCCAGTTATTTTGCGAGGGGGTGTTGAATTGGCTTGACGGCGTCGAGGCCGGGCTTCGGAAAGCGTAAGAACAGCCCGTCATCTCAGTTTTTCGGACACCAGATAATCTCGCATCCGCCAGGGCCTTCGAACGAGATGGCTGTGCCGGAAAATTTTCGCTTCATGTATTGACCGGGCCGAAGACTCTTTGTGTCCGTAGCCGCCGTGAGCGTGTAGCCGCGGGACCGCAAGTCAGATTCGATGCGGTCCGCCTCTTGCTGCGGGCCAGAAAATGTCTCTACCTTCACTGGCGACGTTGCGCAGCTAGCCGGTCGACGTCACGGCACGCGTTGATACACGGGTTGTAGTCTATTGGTGCTGTGTTGGCGACGCACATTGCCTTGCATTGCGCTCCCTCAAGGGTTGTCGGCTCGAACTTCGTAGCGCACCCACTCAAAAGAACGAGCATGAGAAGTTTCCGCAAGTTGCTCTCCCTGGTTTCTTGAAGTATTAGATTCGACGTAACCGGATTACAGGCATGCTCGTGATCAGTAAATTGGCTTAGCGGCGGCGGTCTTCTATGACCACGTCAGGCGTTTGCCGGTAGATAGGTCGCGCCAATTCGGGGTCACCCTTGCTTAAGCATCTAAACGTTGCGGTGAATTCGTAGAACGGTCGCGAGAAACCGGTCGAGGTGTTCATTAGCAAAAGCTCGCGATCCATTGACGCACATTTCTCTTGCGCGCCCTCGATAGCTTGTCTTTGTGCTCCTGGCAGCCCTCCGCCGAAGTTATGAGCGGAAGTTGTCACGCGGAACGTATCGGGCGCGATTTGCATTGCCCCAGTGGTGCTGGAGGCGCAGGCCGCTAGGAGCGACATCGCGGCGAGCGCGATTAAGGCAGTGCGCATCGTTTCCCCTTCCGATTTGGCGGTATAGGTCGCCACCGCTGCCGTCAGGCTATGCCCGACGATGACAAGCCGTCAAAGCTACTACTCAGCGCGACCGAGGGGGTAGAAGCGGGGGTATCGGCGGCGGTCATCCGGCCGCAGCCCTTTGTTACTCAATCACTTAGGACGGGTATTGGAGAGCCCTCCACCCACCAAATCCCTGCTCTTCTAGCGCGCCGCCGGGCCGCCGAAGCCCGCGCCGCCCGCAGTGCTCGAAGCGCTGCCCGAAGCAGCGCCTGACGGACCGCTCGAGCGGCGTTCGGCATCGGCCTCGCGCGGCTGACGCAGACAGCGCTCGCGGGCTTCGCCGCGCAAGCCGTCGCAAGGCTTTGCCGGGCTGCCGGGCACAGGCGGCTGGCTCAGCTCCATCGCTTGCGGAATCTCGGGCGTGGTGCGGATGCGGGTGCCCGGCCCCTCGGCCGATGCGGCGAGCGCCACGAAAGCAAGGCCAATGGCGAGCACGTCAGCGCCCGGATCCCACGCGCGCAGAATTCTCGATGCCCATCGTGCCGGCGCCGAGGCCCGTGCTGCCGGGTGCGTGCGAGCCGCCGGCGCCCGCCGCTCGGCCCGCATCGCGCGCGCGGGGGTTGTCCGAGTCGGCGCCCGCGCCCGCGCGGACGGTCGGCGGATTGTCCGAGGTGTGGACGCAGGCGGCGAGCCCTAGGGCGAGGATTGCCGCGATGCTGCCGATGAGTTTCCGCATGGCTTGCTCCTGGCTGGAATCGTGATTTGTTCCAGCAACCTGCGTGCCGGAGCGAGCGAGCGCTCGCGCTGCAGCCGCTTGCGTTTACCTCCCAGGAGAGAGAGCAGCGCCGCTCGCTGCAGGCGGCCTTCGAGATAGCTTTCGATGATGGCCGGGTGGACGTAGCACTTGCGGCAGACCGCTCGCGTGTTGCGCAGCTCGCGCGCCACCGCCGCGATCGCCTGGGCTACCTCGCGTCTTCCCGCAGCCGCTGATTGCGGCGGCGGCAGCCGGCGCAAGGCCCGCGCGCAGAGCAGCGTGCCCGCCCAGGTACGGAAGTCCTTGCTCGTGAATTCCTCGCCGGCGACCGACTTGAGATAGGCGTTCACGTCGGTGGACTCTATGGCGCGCGTGCTGCCGTCTTCATCGACGTACTGGAAGAGCTCCTGGCCTGGCAGGTCCTGCATGCGGCGCACGATCTGCGCGATGCGCCGGTCGGTGAGCGCAATTTCGTGCGGCACGCCGCTCTTGCCGCGGAAGCGGAACCTGAGCTGCGCGCCCGCCACGCGTACTTGCCGCTCGCGCAGCGTCGTGAGGCCGAACGATTCGTTGTCGCGGGCGTACTCCTCGTTGCCGATGCGGATGTACGTGGTCTCTAGCAGCCGGACCAGCGTGGCGAGCACCTTCTCGCGCGGCAGTCCGGGACGCGCGAGATCGCGCGCTACCCGCCGGCGGATGCGCGGCAGCGCGCGGCCGAACGCCACGAGCCGCCCGTACTTGCTCTCGTCGCGCACTTCGCGCCAGCGCGGGTGATAGCGATACTGCTTGCGGCGACGCGCGTCGCGCCCCGTCGCCTGCAGGTGCCCGTCCTCGCGCGGGCAGATCCATACATCGGTCCACGCCGGCGGAACGGCTAGCGCGCGGATGCGCGCAAGTGTCGCCTTGTCGCGCACGGCGGCGCCGTCGCTCGCGAGGTAACGGAAGCCCATCCTGGCAGCGCGGCGCTCGATGCCCGCGACCGCGTCGCTGACATAGCGCAGCCCGGCTGCCCGGGCGGATTCAGCAGGCAAAGCCGGCAGCCGCGTGTAAGACTTGCCGTTGCCTGTCCGGTTCATGCCCCGGCCCTTCGCAATGTGCGTGCCAGCGGTACCATTGCGCCGCCAATGAGTCCCTTGCGAGTGCTTGCCGCGAGGCTGCAGCAGCTCGTCGATCGCCTCGACCCGCAGGCCGGCCGCTACCGCATGCTGTTCGAGTCGAGCCCGCTGCCGATGTGGGTGCTCGATGACGAAACTTTGCGCTTCGTCGCGGTGAACGATGCGGCGCTGCGCCTGTATGGTTACAGCCGGGAGGAGTTTCTCGGCATGAGCGCATCCGATCTGCGCCGACCCGACGAGCGACGCGATTTCCTGCGCAACGAGCCCGGCGGCTCGGTCTACCGCGGCGTCTTCCGCCATGCGCGCAAGAACGGCGAGCCGCTCGACATCGACGGCGTCGGCCATCTGGTCGGCTGGCGCGGGCGCCGCGCGCGCCTCGTGGTGATCAACGACATCACCGAGCGGCAGCGCACGCAGCAGGCCCTCGAGCATGTCAACCGCGAGCTCGAGCTCTCGCATGAGCGGCTGCGCGCGCTGTCGCGCCGGCTGCTGGAAGTGCAGGAGGAGGAACGCGGGCGCCTCGCGCGCGATCTGCACGACGACATCGGGCAGGCGCTGACCGCGCTCAAGATCCAGCTCGAGTCGCTGCAGCGTGCCGGCGAGCCGGCGCTGCGCGCGCGGGTCGCCGAAGGCGTGGAGACGGTCCAGCACACGCTCGAGCGCGTGCGGCAGCTCTCGCTCAGCCTGCGCCCGCCGCAGCTCGACGACCTCGGCCTCGCGGCGGCGCTGCGCTCGCACGTCGACCGCCAGGCCGGCGTTGCCGGAATCGCGGCGCATTTCGATGCCAGCGAGGCGCCGCAGGATATCGAGCCCGACACCGAGACGGCGTGCTTTCGCGTCGCGCAGGAGGCGATCAACAACGTGCTGCGCCACGCGCGCGCGCACGGCGTCTGGGTGCGGCTCTTCATCGCCGGCGGGCGCCTCGCGCTCTCGGTGCGCGACGATGGCCGCGGCTTCGACCTGGAAGCGGTGCGCCGGCGCGGGGCGAGCGGCGCGAGCCTCGGGCTTATCGGCATGGAGGAGCGCATCGCCCTTGCCGGTGGCTCGTTTGAGCTGCGCGCGGCGCCCGGCCAGGGGACGGTGCTGCTCGCCACCTTTCCGCTGCGCCGCCAGGGAAGCGAGCAGGCCGCCTGATGATCCGCGTGCTGCTCGCCGACGATCATGCGCTGGTGCGCGCCGGAATCCGCTCGCTGCTCGGCGCGATGGCGGAAGTCACGGTGGTCGGCGAGGCGGCGAGCGGCGAGGAAGCGCTCGCGCTCGCGTCGCGGGAGCAGCCCGACGTCGTGCTGATGGACATCGCGATGAAGGGCATCACCGGCCTCGAAGCCGCCGCGCTGATGCGCGAGCGGGTGCCTTCGGTGCGCGTGGTAATTCTTTCAATGCACTCGGGCGAGGAGTACGTGCTGCAGGCGCTGCGCGCCGGGGCCGCGGGTTACCTGCTGAAGGATGCGGCCACCGGCGAGCTGGAGCTCGCGCTGCGTAGCGTGATGCGCGGGGAGAGCTGGCTGAGTCCCGCGGTATCGCGACAGGTGGTCGAAGGCTACGTGCAGCGCACCGGCGGCGATGCGACACCGGAGGTGCTGACGGCGCGCCAGCGCGAGGTCTTGCGCATGGTCGCGGGCGGCAAGAGCACGAAGGAAATCGCGTTCCTCCTCAATCTCTCGGTGAAAACCGTCGAAACGCACCGCGCGCAGATCATGGATCGCCTGGGCATTCGCGACGTCGCGGGCCTCGTGCGCTACGCGCTGCGCACCGGCCTCGTGCCGCCCGACGGCTGACAACTTCTGACGTTCTCAGGGATTTCCCAAGCCCGCTTCGGGAACGCCCCGATACCGAGGCGCGCGTGCTCCGTTTATCCTCGCGTCCATGGAAGAAATTACCCGTCTGCGCAAGGTGGCGATCGCGGACGACAGCCCCGCGTTTCTCGCCGCCGCGGCGAACTACGTCGCGAGCCTGCCGGGGTTCATGCTCGCGGGCATCGCGAGCACCGCACCGCAGACGCTGGCGCTCGTGGAAGCGGCGACGCCGGACGTGCTGCTGCTCGATCTCGGCCTCGGGCCGAAGCGCGGCCTTGAGCTGGTTCAGCGAGTAAAGGCAGTGCCCGCCGCGCCGGCCGTCGTGGCACTCGCGCTCTTCGATACGCCGGAGGCGCTCGCCGCCGCGAAGCGCGCCGGCGCCGACGAGCTCGTCGGCAAGGAGCGTTTCATCGCTGGTCTTTCCCAGGCGCTGGCGCGGCTTTTTCCAAGCGCTTCATAAACACCCTCATTTCCTTTTCCGCCTGGCGATCGCCCTTGGCGCGCGCCGCTTCGATGCCGCGCTTGTAGGCGTCGAGCGCCTCCGCGTGCCGCCCGGATTCATTCAGCGAACGGCCAAGCGCCTTCCAGGCCGCTGAATACAGCGGATCGCGCTCTACCGCGTCGCGCAGGTACTGGGCCGCACGCGCGTGATCGCCGACTTTTTCGTACTCCAGGCCGAGCGAGTAGCGCAGCAGCGCGCCATCGCGCGGCGTGCCGAGCAGCTTCTCAAGGCTCGAAATCATTAGGCTAAGATAACCCGCATGAAGACCCCGATCCAGACGCGCGACGCGCCCGAGGCGATCGGCACGTATTCGCAGGCGGTGCGCGCCGGCAACACGCTGTACCTCTCAGGCCAGATCGGCCTCGACCCGGCGACGATGCAGCTCGCCGAGGGCATCGAAGGACAGACGCACCGCGTGTTCCGCAACCTCGCCGCGGTCGCCGCGGCCGCGGGCCTGGGCCTCGAGCATTGCGTGCGCATGACGGTATACCTCACCGATCTCGCGCACTTCGCGCGCGTGAACGAGATCATGGCGCAATACGTGCGCGAACCCTATCCGTCGCGCGCTGCCGTCGGCGTCGCGGGCCTGCCGCGCGGCGCACTGGTCGAGATCGACGCCATCCTGCACGCGGGGTGAAGCCCGGGAAGCTCGAGAAGCTGGGGCTGCGTTCCCGCTTCGACTTCGTCCTGCACCTGCCGCTGCGCTACGAGGACGAGACCGTCCTCACCGCGGTCGACGCCGCGCCGCCCGGCCGCCCGGTGCTGGCGGAGGCGCGTGTGCAGCGCGCCGCCATCGTTTTCCGCGGCAAGCGCCAGCTCATCGTGAACGCCGAGGGGCTCGCGCTGCGGTTCTTTCACTTTCGTCACAGCCAGCTCGCGCAATTCAAGCAGGCCATAGAGGAAGGCCTGTACGTGCGAGCCTTCGGCGAGGTTCGCCGCGGCCTGCTTGGCGCCGAAATGGCGCACCCTCGCTACCGGTTCGTTGCGGGCGGCGAGCCGCTGCCGCAGAGCCTGACGCCGGTGTATCCGTCGAGCGCCGGCATCGGGCAGGGGACGCTGCGTGCCAAGGTGCTCGAGGCGCTCGACGCCGGGCCGCTCGAGGACACCGTTCCGCCAGGACTGCGCGCCAAGTATGCGCTGCCGGCCTTCGACGAGTCGGTCAGGCTGCTGCATCGGCCGCCGCCCGGGATCGATGCCGCAGCGCTCGTCGAACGCACGCATCCGGCGTGGCGGCGCGTGAAGTTCGACGAGTTGCTCGCGCAGCAGCTGTCGCTGCGATTTTCCTACCGCAAGCGACGCAGCCGCGCCGCTCCCGTCCTGCGCGCCGACGGCGCGCTCCTCAAGGCGTTCGCGCGCAGGCTGCCGTTCAAGCTGACGCGCGCGCAGACGCGCACGATGAACGAGGTCCTGCGCGATCTCGTGCAGCCCCACCCGATGCAGCGCCTGCTGCAGGGCGACGTCGGCAGCGGCAAGACCATCGTCGCGGCGATCGCCTGCCTGGCGGCCGCCGACTCCGCGCATCAGGCCGCGGTGATGGCGCCGACCGAGATTCTCTCGGAGCAGCATGCGAGAAAGTTCGGCGAATGGCTCGAGCCGCTCGGGGTGCGCATCGCCTGGTTGCACGGCTCCTTGTCCGCCAGAGAAAAGAAGCAGGCACTCGCGGCGATCGCGTCGGGCGAAGCGCAGATCGCCATCGGTACGCACGCGCTGGTGCAAAAGGGCGTCGAGTTCGCGCGCCTGGGCCTCGCGGTGGTCGACGAGCAGCACCGCTTCGGCGTGCAGCAGCGTCTCACGCTGCGCAAGAAAGGCGACGACGCATTGCCGCACCAGCTCATGATGAGCGCCACGCCGATCCCGCGCACGCTGTCCATGACTTACTTCGCCGACCTCGACGTTTCGGTGATCGACGAGCTGCCGCCCGGCCGCAGGCCGGTGACGACGCGTCTGTTTGCCGCCGGTCGCCGTGCGGAGGTGCTCGCGCGCATCCGCGCCGCGTGCGCGGAGGGAGAGCAAGCCTATTGGGTATGCCCGGTGATCGAAGACTCGAAGGAAGGCGTGCAGACCGCGCTGGAAACCTATGAGCGGCTGCGCAGCGAGCTTTCGGATCTGACAGTCGGACTGCTGCATGGGCGCTTGTCGCCCGCGGAAAAGGCCGCGGTGATGCAGCGCTTCGTTGCCGGCGAGGTCCAGCTTCTCGTCTGCACCACGGTGATCGAAGTCGGCGTCGACGTGCCGAATGCCTCGCTCATGGTGATCGAGAGCGCCGAACGCTTCGGCCTGGCGCAGCTTCACCAGCTGCGCGGCCGCATCGGCAGGGGGGCGCGCGAGAGCGTCTGCATCCTGCTTTTCGGAGAAGCGCTGTCGGAGACCGCGCGCGACCGGCTGGAGATCATCTTCAAGAGTGCGGACGGCTTCGAGATCGCGCAGCGCGATCTCGAGCTGCGTGGCCCGGGCGAGTATCTGGGCGAGCGGCAGAGCGGCGAGCCGCTGCTGCGCTTCGCCGATCTCGAGCGCGACGGAGAGCTTGTCGCGCAGGCGGTCGAGGCGGCGGCAGAGATGCTCGAGCGCCATCCCGCAGCCGCGCGCGCGCACGTCGATCGCTGGCTCGGCGCGCGGCGGGACCTCATCCATACGTGAGTTATGCTAGGACGTGGACCTCGCCTTCATCGCAAGGCGCCTCGATGCCTATGAGCGTCTCATCCGCCTCGACAAGCCGATCGGCACGCTGCTCCTCCTGTGGCCGACGCTGTGGGCCGTGTGGCTCGCCGCCGACGGCCGCCCGAGCGCGCCGATCGTGCTGATCTTCGTCATGGGTACCGTGCTCATGCGCTCGGCCGGCTGCGCGGTCAACGATTACGCCGATCGGAGCTTCGATGCGCACGTCGAGCGCACGCGCAGCCGCCCGCTTGCCGCGCGCGAGATCGCGCCGTGGGAAGCGCTCGCCGTAGCCGCCGCGCTGGCACTCGCCGCATTCGCGCTGGTGCTGTATCTGAATCGCCTGGCGCTGCTCCTATCGTTCCTTGCATTGGCGATCGCCGCGAGCTATCCGTATGCCAAGCGCGTGTTCGCGCTGCCGCAGGCGTATCTCGGCATCGCTTTCGGCTTCGGCATCCCGATGGCGTATGCCGCGATCCAGGCGCGGCTGCCGCTCGAGTGCTGGCTGTTGCTCGCCGCCAACGTGTTCTATGCCTTCGCCTACGACACCGAGTACGCCATGGTCGATCGCGACGATGATGCGAAGCTCGGCATCCGTACCTCGGCGCTGACCCTCGGGCGCTGGGACGTCGTTGGAGTAATGACGAGCTATGCACTCATGGTCGCGCTGCTCGCGCTCGTCGGCGCGCTGCGCGGTCTCCCCTGGCCGTACTATGCTGGCCTCGGCCTTGCAGGCGCGATGATGCTCTACCACTGGACGCTGATCCGCGATCGCAGCCGCGAAGGCTGCTTCAAGGCGTTTCGTCACAATAACTGGGTCGGCGCGGCCCTCTTCGCCGGCATCGCTGCGAGCCTGAGCCTCAGATGAACGACGAATCGCAGCTCGCCCTGATGCGCTTCGACTTTACGAGCGGCGCGCAACGCGGCTCGCAGCTGATGCTGTATCCACGCTGCCTAGTGCATCGCAGCGACTCGCATCTCGAGACCGTGCCGCTCGCCCGCATCACCGCCATGAAGGTCTCGTTCCAGCGCGATCCGCGCCGCCTCGGCTGGGGCGTGGCCTGCGTCCTCGCGGCGCTTTTTCTCCTGGTGCTCTCGGCGCCGCTCGGCAGCTTCGCCCACGGCGCGGCCCAGGAGATGGCGGCGAGCGCGCAGGGCGTGGCGCGCGCCTTGTACAGCCTGTTCCGCTTCATCGAGGTGACCGCGGCGCTGCTGCCGGCGATCGCGCTCGCCGGCGCGATCGGCGGCGCGATTCTCGGCGTGCTCGGCTGGCGCGGCTCGACCACGTTCACGCTCGCGCTCGGCGGCTCGGAGCGCAGCTACAGCGTCCGCGGGCGCGACACGCTGCTGCTCGACTTCGCCGAGATGGCGAGCGAGCGGCTGATGGCCGCAGCGCGGTAGCAGGAAAATGAGCTACCGCGACCTGCGCGAGTTCCTCGCCCAGCTCGAAGCGCAGGGCGAGCTCAAGCGCATCAGAACCGCGGTCTCACCGCGGCTCGAGATCACCGAGATCTGCGACCGCGTGCTGCGCGCCGGCGGGCCGGCGCTCTTGTTCGAGCATCCCGCCGGGCATGACATGCCGGTGCTCGCGAATCTCTTCGGCAGCGTTTCGCGCGTCGCCGCAGCCATGGGCGCGAAGGACGCGGCGGAGCTGCGCGAGGTCGGGAAGCTGCTCGCCTATCTCAAGGAGCCCGAGCCGCCGAGCGGGCTGCGCGATCTGTGGGACAAGTTCCCGGTGTTCAAGCGGGTGCTCGACATGGCGCCGAAGGAGCGCTCCTCGCCGCCGTGCCAGGAGATCGTCTGGCAGGGAGCCGATGTCGATCTCGGAAGACTGCCGGTGCAGACCTGCTGGCCGCAGGATGCCGGCCCGCTTATCACCTGGGGCCTCACCGTGACGCGGGGGCCGCAGAAAAGCCGACAGAACCTCGGCATCTACCGCCAGCAGGTGATCGGACCGAATCGGGTGATCATGCGCTGGCTCGCGCATCGCGGCGGCGCGCTTGACTATCGCGATCATGCCGCCGGCTCGAAGGAGCCATTCCCCGTCGCGGTCGCGCTCGGCGCCGATCCCGCGACCCTGCTGGCTGCCGTCACCCCGGTTCCCGATACGCTGAGCGAGTACCAGTTCGCCGGGCTTTTACGCGGGGCGCGCACCGAGCTCGCCACTTGCCTGGGAAGCAAGTTGCAGGTGCCCGCTACAGCCGAAATCGTGCTGGAGGGCGTGATCCGCCCCGGGGATACCGCGGAGGAGGGCCCGCATGGCGACCACACCGGCTATTACAACGAAGCGGAGCGCTTTCCCGTCCTGACGGTGGAACGCATCACCATGCGGCGCTCGCCCATCTATCACTCCACCTACACCGGCAAGCCGCCCGACGAGCCCGCGATCCTCGGCATGGCGCTGAACGAGCTCTTCGTGCCGCTGCTCGCGAAGCAGTTTCCCGAAATTCTGGATTTCTATCTGCCGCCGGAGGGATGCTCATATCGCCTCGCGGTGGTGCGCATGCGCAAGCAGTACCCTGGACATGCCAAGCGCGTCATGTTCGGCATCTGGAGCTACCTGCGCCAGTTCATGTACACGAAATTCATCATCGTCTGCGACGACGACGTCGACGTGCGCGACTGGAAGGAAGTCGTCTGGGCGCTCACCACCCGCGTGGACCCGGCGCGCGACACGCTGATTGCCGAGCGCACACCGATCGACTACCTCGACTTTGCGAGCCCGGTGTCCGGGCTCGGCGCCAAGATGGGGATCGATGCCACCCACAAGTGGCCGGGCGAGACCGAGCGCCGCTGGGGGCGCCCGATCGTCATGGACGCCGCGGTGAAGCGCCGGGTCGATTCGTTATGGCGCGAGCTGGGCTTGTAGCGGACTCGTAGACCCATTCGAGCAGCGCGTCCATGGCCGCATCGGTGTCATGCGCTTTCGGATGATTGACGATCATCACCACCACGTGGCGCCGGCCATTCCGGTCGAGGACGTATCCCGCAATGGCGCGCGCATCCGCGAGCAGGCCCGTCTTGATGTGCGCGCTGCCGGCGACGCGTTCGCCATGTAGGCGCTTCCTCATGGTGCCGTCGGCCGCGACGATCGGCAGCGAAGAGACGAATTCCGGCATCACCGGGCTGCGCCACGCCGCCTGCAAGAGTTCCGCGAGGTGGTGGGCGCTGATGCGCTCCAGGCGCGAGAGGCCGGAGCCGTTCTCCAGCACGAGCTCGGGCGCCTGGATTTTTTTGGCCGCAAGCCACTCGCGGATAACGCGGGCGCTTTCCTCGGCGCGCGCCGGAGGGCCACCGAGCTCCGCGCCGAGCGTGAGGAAGAGCTGGCGCGCCATGACGTTGTTCGAGAACTTGTTGATGTCGCGCACGAGCTCGGCGAGCGGCTCGGATTCGTGCACGTAGAGGAGCCGCGCCGCGGGCGAGGCGCTGCCTTCGCGCAGCTTGCCCGACCATGTGACGCCCATCTCGCTCCAGAGGCTGCGGATCATCGCCGCCACATAGTCCTGCGGCTCGTGTAGCGCGACGTTGAGCTCGCGCTCGCCGCAGGAGAGCGGATAGGTGCCCGCGAAGCTGGCACGCGGCGGCTGCGACTGGAACGAGGCCTGGATCAGCTCGCGAAATGCGCGCGTGCCGTCCGGGCAGCTGCCGCCGCCGAGCTTCAGCGTGTTGACGAGCTCCATTCCCGGCAGCGTCGGCTCGGCGTAGACGCGCACGCCCTGGTCGCCTTGCGGCACGAAAGTGAAGCGCAGCGACTTGAAGTTCACGAGCAGCGCATCAGGCGTCACGTTGTAAGGCCGGTACGTGTCGCTGTCGAAGGGGCTGTACTGCGCGGGCCCGAAGTAGCTGCGGTCGAGCACCACATCGCCGCGCAGCTCGCGCAGGCCGCGCCCGCGCAGGCTCCGCAGCAGCATCCAGAAGCTCTCGTAGTTGAGCTTCGGGTCGCCGGTGCCGCGCAACACGAGGTGCTCGCCGTCGAGATAGGCCTCGGTTTTCCAGCGGTAGGCCGGCCCGAGGAGCTCCAGGGCGGCATACGTGGTGACGAGCTTCATCACCGAAGCCGGATTCACCGGCGTATCGGGGTGCAGCGCGATCATCGGCCGCGGGGCGCCGACTTCCTGCACCCAGGCGGCCACGGCCGCCTGCGGCACGCCGGCCGAACGGAGCGCTTTCTGCGTCGCCGGCGGCAAATCTGCAGCGCCGCTCTTGAAACAAAGAGCGGCAGCCGCTATTATTAGCACTCGTCCGAGGTGAGTGCTAAATGGCCTCAGCCTCCAGGATTTCAAGGCCGGGTTGAACACAACCCATTGTAATACATCATGTTTTCGTAAGTCTTTCAAATTTGGGAGCCAGCATGAAAATTCGTCCGCTGCATGACCGCGTGATCGTCAAGCGCATCGAAGAGGAGCGCAAGTCCGCCGGTGGCATCGTCATTCCCGACACCGCCGCCGAGAAACCCGACCAGGGCGAGATCGTCGCCGTGGGCAAGGGCAAGAAAGACGACAACGGCAAACTCATTCCGATCGACGTGAAGGTTGGAGACCGTGTCCTCTTCGGCAAGTACTCCGGCCAGACGGTGAAGGTAAAAGGCGATGAGCTCCTCGTCATGCGCGAGGAAGACATCATGGGCGTAATCGAAGGCGCCTGAGCAATCGATTCCATTAGGAGAGAGAAACAATGCCAGCCAAAGAAGTGAGATTCCACGAGGGCGCCCGCGCCAAGATGGTTCATGGCCTGAACATCCTGGCCGACGCCGTGAAAGTGACGCTGGGGCCCAAGGGCCGCAACGTCGTGCTCGAGCGCTCGTTCGGCGCGCCGACCGTCACCAAGGACGGCGTGTCGGTGGCGAAGGAGATCGAGCTCAAGGACAAGTTCGAGAACATGGGCGCGCAGATGGTGAAGGAAGTCGCGTCCAAAACGTCGGATGTCGCCGGCGACGGCACCACCACCGCGACCGTGCTCGCGCAGGCGATCGTGCGCGAGGGCATGAAGTTCGTCGCCTCGGGCATGAACCCGATGGACCTGAAGCGCGGCATCGACAAGGCCGTGATCGCGGTGACCGAGGAGCTGAAGAAGATCTCCAAGCCCTGCTCGAGCTCGAAGGAAATCGCGCAAGTCGGCTCGATCTCGGCGAACGCCGACGCCAACATCGGCAAGATCATCTCCGATGCGATGGACAAGGTCGGCAAGGAAGGCGTGATCACGGTCGAAGACGGCAAGTCGCTCGACAACGAGCTCGATCTCGTCGAGGGCATGCAGTTCGACCGCGGCTACCTCTCGCCGTACTTCATCAACAGCCCGGAGAAGCAGATCGCCGTGCTCGAGGACCCCTATATCCTCCTGCATGACAAGAAGATCTCGTCGATCCGCGAGCTGCTGCCGATCCTCGAGCAGGTGGCGAAGGCGGGCAAGCCGCTCCTCATCATCGCCGAGGAAGTCGAAGGCGAGGCGCTCGCCACCCTGGTGGTGAACAACATCCGCGGCATCCTCAAGACCGTCGCGGTGAAGGCGCCGGGCTTCGGCGACCGCAGGAAGGCGATGCTCGAAGACATGGCGATCCTCACCGGAGGCACGGTGATCAGCGAAGAGCTGGGCCTGAAGCTCGAGAACGCGACGCTGAAGGACCTCGGCCGGGCCAAGAAAGTCGAGGCCGCCAAGGAGAACACCACCATCATCGATGGCGCGGGCGAGAAAAAGCAGATCGAGGGCCGGGTCAAGCAGATCCGCGTCCAGATCGACGAGGCGACCAGCGACTACGACAAGGAGAAGCTGCAAGAGCGCGTGGCGAAGCTCGCCGGGGGCGTGGCAGTGATCAAGGTCGGTGCCGCGACCGAAGTCGAGATGAAAGAGAAAAAAGCCCGCGTGGAAGACGCGCTGCACGCGACCCGCGCCGCGGTCGAGGAAGGCATCGTCGCCGGCGGCGGCGTGGCGTTCATCCGCACGAAGCAGGCGCTCGAAGGCAAGCTCAAGGGCGACAACCACGACCAGGACGCCGGCATCAAGATCGTGATGAAGGCGCTGGAAGAGCCGCTGCGCATCATCGTCGACAACAGCGGCGCCGAGCCCTCGGTGGTGCTGAACAAGGTGCTCGAGAACAAGGGCAACTACGGCTTCAACGCGCAGACCGAGGAGTTCGGCGATCTCGTGCAGCAGGGCGTGATCGACCCGACCAAGGTGACGCGCACCGCGCTGCAGAACGCCGCGTCGGTCGCCGGCCTGATGCTGACCACCGATGCGATGGTGGCGGAGCTGGTCGAAGAGAAGAAGGGCGGCGGCGGACACGGCCATGGCATGCCCGACATGGGCGGCATGGGCGGGATGGACATGTAACGGCGCAGTCCGCGAAGCAAAGCGAAGGGCCCAGCCGAAGTTAATGCGGATGGGCCCTTTTCTTTTTGTATTACACTGGCCCGCGAGAGGGGTGGAGGCATGCGGATACTCGTCGCGGAAGACGACGCGGTCCTTGCCGAGGCGGTGCAGCGCTCGCTGCGCCAGTCCGGGCACGCGGTCGACTGGGTCAAGAATGGCGCCGAAGCCGAGGGCGCCCTGCAGGTGGAGAACTTCGACCTGCTGATCCTCGATCTGGGCCTGCCCAAGAAATCCGGCCTCGATGTGCTGAGGCGCCTGCGCGCCCGGGACTCGCATCTGCCGGTGCTGATCCTCACTGCGTCGGACGGCGTCAGCGACCGTGTGCGCGGCCTGGACGCCGGCGCGGACGACTACCTTGCCAAGCCCTTCGATGTCGCCGAGCTCGAGGCGCGCGTGCGCGCGCTCACCCGGCGCGGCATGGCGGGCAGCCCGACGCTGCTGCAGCATGGCGCGCTCGCCTACGACCAGGTCGGCCGCGTGGCGCGGCTGCGCGGCGAGCCGCTCGAGCTTTCGGCGCGCGAACTGAACCTGCTCGAGATCCTCCTGCAGCGCACCGGGCGCCTGGTGTCCAAGGAGCAGCTCGTGTCGCACCTGTGCGAGTGGGGCGAGGAAGTCTCGCCCAACGCGATCGAGGTGTACGTGCATCGCCTTCGCAAGAAGCTCGAGCCCGGCGGCGTGCGCATCGTGACGGTCAGAGGCGTGGGCTACAGCCTCGAGAAGGCACAGACGCCGTAAGCGCCGCGTAAGACTGCGTAAGGACCAGATAAGCTTCAGCGCCTAGATTCGCCTCCGGGTCCAACACACGGAGGAGACCATGACTGACCGCAGAACCACGGCTCGCGCCATCGCCGCGACGCCCGACCTGGCGATCGCTGAGCGCTCGGGCGGCCTGACTCAGGATCACCGCAAGGTGATCTTCGCTTCATCGCTCGGCACGGTATTCGAGTGGTACGACTTCTATCTTTACGCGACGCTCGCGCCGTTTTTCGCCGCGCTGTTCTTCCCGTCCGGAAACGAAACGGCGGCTCTGCTCTCGGCGTTCGCGACCTATGCGGCCGGCTTCCTGGTGCGGCCGTTCGGCGCCATCGTGTTCGGCCGGATCGGCGACCTAGTAGGACGGAAGTACACCTTCCTCGTCACCATCGTCTTCATGGGCGGGGCCACGTTTCTGGTCGGCCTGCTGCCGACCTTTGCGACTCTGGGCTGGGCGGCGCCGGTCCTGCTGGTGACGCTGCGCCTTGTGCAGGGCCTTGCCCTCGGTGGCGAGTACGGCGGCGCGGCCACTTATGTTGCCGAGCATGCTCCGCATGATCGCCGCGGCTACGACACCAGCTGGATCCAGACCACGGCTACGCTCGGGTTCTTCCTGGCGCTGCTGGTGATCGGCGTGTGCC
>DASXRW010000389.1:0-3995 GCA_036506355.1 Burkholderiales bacterium | reverse complement strand
TCCTCGAGCGCGTCGAGCATCTCGAGCGCCGGATTGGTCGGGCCGTAGTCCATCGGCTGGGTGTGCGTGCCGATCGGCGCGCCGGTTTTCTTCTGCGCCTTGCCGGCCGCCTGCAGCATGCGCTCCTCGAGCGGCGTGACGCGCTTACCGTTCGGCTCGGGCGGCGTCTGGCCCATACCGCCGGTCGCGACCTTGATCACGCCCGCCTTGTAGGGCGTGAGCTTGTTGTCGTGGACCATGCCTTCGGTGACGTCGCGCACCAGCATGTCGGCGATGTAATCGACGGATTTGCGCCGCCAGTAGAAGCCGATCCCCATGCGCTCGGCATAGAAGCCGGTAGTGGCGATGATGTTGGCGCCGCTCCGGCGGCTCACCTCGGCGAGCAGCTCCGGGTGGCGCCCGATGTCGGGCGGCGTGAGATCGACCATCGTCTTCACACCGTACTCCTTCACCATGCCGTGGATGCGCCGGCCGACGTCGTCGGCGACTTCGTCCAGGTCCCAGACGTTGTTGTGGTCGAACTCGCAGCCCTGGTAGGCGTAGCGGATGTGCTCGTGCGTCAGCGTCACGCCCGCCTCCTGCGGCGCGATGTCGCCGAGCACCGTGCGGATGATGGGCACTATTTCAATGCCTGGAACAACGCTCGGCAGAACGCGGGCAAATCATTGGTCGTCTTCGCGCTCACCGCCGCCTTTGCGCCGGCCGCGCTCAGTGCCGTGGTGCCTTCCGCGATCGCGGCCAGGAGCGCGCCACCTGCGGCCGCGTCCTTGATGAAGCGCTGCATGCGCGGCTCCTCGGCGATGTACTTCGCCGATGCGCCGCCCGGGATGAACACCGCGCCGAACTCCTTCGCCTGCACCTGCGCGATCCCCTGATCGGGAATCACCGGGTACTCGAGCTGGCTGAGATACGTCTTCTCCGGCTCCACGCTCACCACGGTGACCGGCACGCCTTCTTCGCGCAGGCGCAAGAGCGGATACCAGAACTGGAGATCCTGGTAGCCGTCATGTACCAGGATAGCTACGCGCTTATTGGTTGGCATGCAGAGCTCCTCATGAGGCGAACGCCGAAGAGTTTAGCAGCCGCTGGGCGTTCTCATAGTCGATCTTCCGCAGCTGGTCTTCGCTCAGTCCGCAGGCTCGCAGGCCTTCCACCTGGTCCACGCTGCGCCGCAGCGGCGCATCGGTGCCGAAGAGAAGCTGCGAGATGCCGACCACCTGCAGCGCGGAGTGAAGCCCGACCGGATGCGCGCGCAGCGCTGTGTCGTAGTGAAACTTTTTCAACTCGCTGCGCACGTCGAACTGCGCCGCGCGCACCAGGTGCTCGGTCACGAGCGGCAGGATGCCGCCGACGTGCGCAAAGATGAAGCGGATGTTCCGGCAGCGCGCGACCGTCCCGGAGAAGAGCAGGCTCGTGATGGCGCGCGTCGTGTCGGCGGGAAACTCGATCACCCAGTCCGGCACGCCGGGCAATAGATTGCGGCAGCAGTCGGGCGCGGTCGGATGCACGTAGACCACCGCGTTGCGCCGCTCGAGCTCGGCCATCACCGGCGCGAACGCCGGGTCGCCGAGCCACTTGTCGCCATAGCTCGTGAGGAGCCCGATGCCATCGGCCTTCAGCGTGTCGAGCGCGTAGCCGATCTCCTCGACGCTGCGATCCACGTCCGGCAGCGGCAGGCTGGCGAAGAGGCCGAAGCGACCCGGATGATCGCGCGCCATCCTCGCACCGTAGTCGTTGCACTCGCGGTTGAGCTTGAACCGCAGCTCCGGCGCGACGATCGCGAACCCGGGCGCGGTGATCGACGTGATCGCCGTCGTCACCCCCGCCGCTTCCATGTCCTCGATCGAGACCTGCGGCGTCCACTGCCGCGCCACCCCGCGCGCGAGGTAATGATCGCTTTCGACCAGCCTGGCGATGTACGCCGGCGGGAAGAGATGGTGATGCACGTCGATGCGCATCGCCCCGAGGCTAGCATTTGGCACCGCCAATTTGGGACGCGGCGATAACCGGTTCGCCCGGCTTCGGCGTAAGGTGGAAACCGGGAGGCGCCTATGTTCTGGGAGAACGTCTGTAACGCATGGGGATGGCTGCGCGAGCGCGTTGCGGCGCTGAAGCCCTGCCGCGTGCCGGTGCTGATGGTGCTCGCGGGCCTCGCCTTCCTGCTCTTGGCTTCGCAGGGCGAAGACGTGGCGCGCGCGCTCGCCGAGCGCCGCAGCGGCCACGTCGGCGCCGCGCCGGCCTTCTGGTTCTTCGCCGCGACGCTCGCCTGGTCGCTCTCGGCCTGGTACTGGGCGCGCGTCATGCTTTTCCTCAAGCTGCCTGGCGTGCCCGAGCAGGCTCCTCACCTGCAAGCCTTGCGCAACTGGACGCCGCGGCTCCTCGGTTTCTTCGCGGCGCTCGGCGTCGCGGCTGCCTTCTATCGTGCCGCGCGCGGCTACGCATCCGGCGAGCATGAAGATGTTCAGGATTTGCTGCGCTTCTACGGCTTCTGGTGCACGCTCGGCGCCTTTGCCTTCCTCGCCGCCGTGTCGATGCGTCGCCGGGCGGCACGCTTCGCCTACGGCAAGTTGGCGGAGGGTTCCAGGCTGCAAAGCGCCCTCGCCCCGGCGCTGAACCTGCCGCCGAGCGCGGATCAGTCCTACGGCGGTCTCACCTTCAGGGAGCTCGCGCCGCTCACGCGCGGGCTGCTCTTCGCCACGCTCGCCGCCTTCGGCGTGCTGTTCGTCGTGCTCACCGCCGCGCCGCACTGGGCGGCGCCCGCCATCGGCTCGGCCGCGATCGTGCTTCTCGCCGCCGCGGGCTGGATCGCGCTCGCGAGCACGCTCGACTTCATCGGCATGCGCTTGCGCGTGCCGGTGTTCTCGGCGCTCCTCGTGCTGGCGGTGGTCTGCAGCCTGTGGAACGACAACCACGCCGTGCGCACGCTCGACGCGGCGCAGCCGAAGGAACGCCCCGATCTCCGCGCGCAGCTCGACGACTGGATGGCGCGGCACGCGGCGAAACTCAAGGACCCGAAGGCGCGCGTGCCCCTGTACGTGGTGAACGCCGAAGGCGGCGGCATCCGCGCCGCCTACTGGACCGTGACGGTGCTGGGTGAGATCCAGAGCCGCAATCCGGCCTTCGCCGAGCATCTCTTCTCGCTCTCCGGCGTCTCCGGCGGCAGCCTCGGCTCGGCGGTGTTCGTCGCGCTGCTGGCGCAGTCGCGCGACGACCGGATGCTCGACATCAAGAAGACCGCGCAGGCGATCCTGAGCGAGGATTTCCTCTCGCCGATGGTGGCGTCGATGCTTTACCCGGACCTGGTGCAACGCTTCCTCCCGGTGCCGATCGCGCGCTTCGACCGCGCCGCCACGCTCGAGCAGTCCTGGGAGCGCGCCTGGCGCATGCACGTGCCGACGCGCGAGCGCATGAGCGAGCCGCTCGACCGGCTGTGGGAGAACCCGAAGCACTGGACGCCGGCGCTCGTCCTCAACGCCACCTGGGTCGAGACCGGCAAGCGCCTCATCGCGAGCAACCTGCGCATCGCGCCGACGAAGGCGAGCGAGGACTTCGTCGACGTCGAGGACGCGAACGCCTTCTTCGCGCCGCGCTCGCTCTCGCTCGCCACCGCGGCGCACATGAGCGCGCGCTTCACCTATGTGAGCCCGGCGGGCACGCTGGTGAAGGACGGCCGCATCCACGGCCGCGTGGTCGACGGCGGCTACTTCGAGAACTCGGGCGCGACCGCCACCTACGAGATCCTGCAGACCATCGATCTCCTCAAGGAGAAGGATCCGCGCTGGGAGCGCGTCGACGCCTACGTGATCCACATCAGCAACGACCCGGTCGAGGCGAAGTACGGCTTGGACAGCCTCGCCTCCGCGCCCGACAACCCGCGCATCGCGCCGAAGCACTTCCTGAACGAGGCGCTCTCGCCGCTATGGGCGCTCCTCAACACGCGCGATGCGCGCGGCTACCACGCCCGCGAGAGCGTGATGTGGAAGGCCGGCTGGTCG
>DASXRW010000388.1:0-5652 GCA_036506355.1 Burkholderiales bacterium | reverse complement strand
ACCAAGGCCGAGGTCGAGGTGTGGCGCGGCGGCAAGAAGCAGACGCTCGGCGTCGCAGTCGGCGAGATGAAGAGCGAGAAGACGGCGAGCGCGGGCGACAAGCCCGAGGCGCAGCAGGGCGGCAAGCTCGGCCTCGCGGTGCGGCCGCTCACTGCCGAAGAGAAGAAGCAGCTCGGCAGCGGCGCGCAGGGCCTGGTAGTGGAGGGCGCGAGCGGCCCGGCGGCCAAGGCCGGCATCCGCCGCGGCGACCTCGTCACCGCGGTGAACGGCCAGCCGGTGAAGAGCGTCGAGGAGCTGCGCGCGCTGGTCGAGAAGTCGAAGGACAGCGCCGCGCTCCTCATCAGGCGCGGCGACGCCACGGTGTTCGTGCCTATCGAGCTCGGCTAACTATTTCTTTTCAAAACCCCTGACCAGGTCGGCGCGCGCCTTGCCGGCCTGCATCAGGAGCGAGAAGTCCGAGCCGCTCAAGATGAGCTGCACGCCCATGCCGATGTGCCGCTCGAGGAGCTCCGGCGTGTACAAGCCGCCCATGCCGGGGAATTTGCCGTGCTTGCGGCAGGCGGCGATCACCTTCCTGTAGGCCTCGGCGACGCGCGGGTCGTTGAACTGGCCGGGGATGCCCATCTCGAAGCACAGGTCATTGGTGCCGATGAGGAGGGCGTCGACGCCCTTCGCCGCGGCGATCTCGTCCGCCTGCGCGACGCCCTGCGGCGATTCGATCATCACCACCACCAGCGTCTCCTCGTTGACGAGGCGCGCGGCCTCGCCGACCGGGACGGGAGCGAAGCCGAGCTGCGCCAGCGCGCCGCCCATCGAGCGCTTGCCGACCGGCGGGTAGCGGCAGGCGTCGGCGCAGCGGCGCGCCTGCGCGGCGTCGTCGACGTGCGGGAACACGATGCCCTGGGCGCCGTTGTCGAGCATGCGCGAGGCATGCCAGTGCTCCATGCCGGCGACGCGCACCACCGGCGTCACGCCCACCGCGAGCGAAGCGGTCGCGATCTGCGCGGCGGTGTCGGCGTCGAGGGAGCTGTGCTCGCCGTCGATGAACAGCCAGTCAAAGCCGCATGTTTTAGCTATTTGTGCGATGCCGACGGTACGCGCCTGCGCGACGCCCAGGCCGACGGCGAGCTTCCCGGCGCGTAGCTGGCGCAGGGCATGGTTAGGGACGGCGCTCATGGAGAGTCTTCCTTTCTCGGAGCCGGCATCGTAGCTAATCCACTACATCAAATGCGCGCGATGTGCGACATGACACGCCGGGCCGCGGTCTGCACAATAGGCTTCCCCTGAGCCAATCACCCTCCCTCCCTTGGGTTTGGCTCACCCCTAAGAGGCCGCCTTCGGGCGGCTTCTTTTTTTTCTGTGGCTACACCGCGCACCGCTGATCGACACTTACGCGCCGGTTATCGGCCCCGTCGCCCGGCCGCGGAAAACGCCACAGACCTCCATCGGAGAGCGGCGTAGCTTGGCCCCAGTGCCAAGCTAGATCTCCTCTCCTTAGGCACCCTAGCCCGGACCAGCCACAAGCGAATCCGGGCTTTTTTATTCCAGCGGGATGTTCGCCTCGCGCACGAGCTTCCTCCACAGCGCGAGATCGTCGCGGTTGATCTCCAGGAGCCGCTCGGGGGTCGAGCCCTCGGCGGCATAGCCGTAGCTCTGCAGCTTCTCGCGCACGTCGGCGCGATTCACCGCGGTGTTCACTTCCTTGTTCAGGCGCTCGACGATCTCGCGCGCGAGCTTCGGCGGACCGAAGACGCCGGCCCACTGGCGCACGGTGACCTGCGGCACGCCGGCCTCGGCGATCGTCGGCACGTCCGGAAGCAGCGCGCTGCGCTTGTCGAGTGCACGCGCCCGGTAAGGAGATCCGGATTGAGCGGCCCTTCGCCCTTGTAGGGGACGTGGAGCATGTTGATTCCGGTGGCGTTCATGAGCTGCACGTTGTTAGAGGACCGAGAGCGGATTGCCGGTGCCGTAGTTGAGCTTGCCGGGATTGGCGCGCGCGTGCGCCACGAACTCCGCGAGCGTCTTCGCCGGCACGCCGGGATGCACATAGAAGAAGATGGTCGCGCGCCCGACCAGCGAGATCGGCGTGAAGTCCTTGAGCGGGTCGTAGGCGGGTGTCTTCCGCAGCGCGACCGCCGCGCCGATGATGCGCGTCGTCGGATCGGCCGAGCCGCCGGGCGGGAAGCCGACGACGAAGCGGATCGGCTTGGAGGGATAGGGTTGCGCTAGGGCCGCGCCAGCAGTGGAGGCGAGGATAAGGAAGAGCGCGAGCGAGCGGCGGTTCATGGAGGTCTCCTCGCGGAATTCTATGGACGACGCGGCCGGCGATAATTACACTGAAACCGTGTATTTAAGCGAGCACGGTGCGCGCCGATGAAGAACATCACCATCACCCTGGATGACCAGACCGCCGCGCGCGCGAGGGTGCATGCGGCTGAGAAAAACATGAGCCTGTCGCGCTTCATCGGGGACATAGTGCGCCGGGAGCTGCGTCACGAAAGCGAGTACGAGGCCGCTTACCGTGCCTGGCGGCAGCGTAAGCCGTTCCCTCTCAAAGGCGCGGCGCAGCGCTATCCGAAGCGCGAGGAACTCTACGATCGCGCCGCAATGCGACGCGAAGACGCAGCTCGCAGAAAGGCGAAGTGATGCTGACCTTCGTCGACGCCAGCGTGCTCGTGTACTCGCAAGATCCGAGGGACCCGCTGAAGAAGGCGCGCGCGGAGGAGTGGCTCGAACGACTGTGGCAGCAGCGCACCGGCCGCACCAGCGTGCAGGTGCTGAGCGAGTTCTACACGGTCGCGACGCGCAAGCTCGCGCCGCGGATGCCTGGCGAGGTGGCGTGGGAGGAGGCCGCGCGCTACTTCGCGTGGTCGCCGCGGGCCATCGACGTGACTCTGATCGCGCGCGCACGCGACATCGAACGTCGCTACGGGATTTCGTGGTGGGACAGCATGGTCGTCGCGGCCGCGCAGCTCCAGGACTGCATCGTGCTGCTGACCGAGGATTTGCAGGATGGCATGGCCTTCGGCACGCTCGCGGTGCGCAGCCCGTTCAGCTCGGTCGTCGAGGAGCCGCCCGCCGAGTACCTGGTCGCGCGCGTGCAGCCGCTGCACCGGCCGCGGGGCCGGCCGCGGCGCACTGCTGTTGTATGAAGGGCCGTCCCACGACGGAAATAATTACGGCCCTGGCCCCGAATCGAGCTTCATCTGCGCGAGCAGCGCGCGGCCGAGCGGGCCGTAGGGGTTGCCGAGGGTCTCGGCGATCTCGAAGTGGTTGTAGCCCTCGGCGCGGATGAGCTCCGCGCTCTTCCCCGCGCGCGTGAGCGCATCGGCGAAATCGCGCGACTGGCGCTGGAACTCGGGCGTCTCGAGCGAGCCGTAGACCACGACGATCGGCGCGTTGATGCGCGCGAGGTGGCGCTGCGGCGAGAGCGCCTGCTCCGCCTCGTCGGTGAATTTCACGTAGCTCGAGCGTTTCGAAAGTCTCGGGCCGCGCAGGTCGTACATGCCGCTGCAGAGCGTGTAGCCCTTCACCGGCGCGGCGGGCAGGCCGTACTTCGTCCAGTCCGTGGTCGCGGCGACGCCCGAGAGATGCGCGCCGGAGGAGGTGCCGCACACATACAGCCGCGCGGGATCGCCGCCCAGCTTCCCGGCGTTGGCATGCACCCAGGCGATGCCTCGGCGCACCTGCTCGGCCATGGGCATGAGGTCGCCGTTCGTTTCCAGCACGTTGTTGAAGTCGAGCGCCACGAAGTGCGCGCCGGCGCGCACCAGGCTCTCGGCGGGGAAGGCATAGTCGCGCGCGAGCCCCGCGCGCCAGGCGCCGCCGTGCACGAAGACGCAGATCGGCGCATTCGCCTTTGCCCTGCGGTAGACATCGAGGCCCTCGATCGGCGCTGCGCCGTACGCAAAGCGCTGCGGCGGGCCGAGCCACCGGCGCACGAGCTCGCTCGCGTGCGCCAGCCGCGCGAGTATCTGGTCGCGGTTCGGCGCGTACACCGCCTGGTCGTACGCGGCGTCGAGCCCCTGCTGGTCGTAGTCGAGGAAAACCTTGGCCATAATTGCGGACAACGTCCGTCATTATGGCTGTGATCCGCAACGATTCAGGCGCTGTCTTTTCGGCGTGCCGCCGCTGGCGCTATCTCCTGTGGCGGCGCTGGGACGCGGCGCGGCCGGTCGCGAACTTCCTGATGCTGAACCCGAGCACCGCGGACGAGTTCAGGCTCGACCCGTCGTGCACGCGCGCGCGGCGCTATGCCGAGCGCTGGGGATTTGGCGCCGTCGTGATCACCAACATCTTCGCGTGGCGCGCGACCGACCCCGGCGAGATGAAGGCGGCGCGCGATCCGGTCGGGCGCGGCAACGACCGCGCGATCCTGCGCGCGGCGCGCGAGTCCGCGCTCGTCGTTTGCGCCTGGGGCAACCACGGCGCGCATCTGGGCCGTTCCCTGGCAGTCAGAAAATTATTGGAGAACGAAGGAATAGCGCTCCGCGTGCTGCGCCTGAACGGCAGCGGCGAGCCGGCGCATCCGCTCTATCTGCCGGGGACGCTAAGGCCGATCTAGATCTGTGCGCTGGCGAACAGAAGGCGCTCGCCGGCGCGGCGAAAATCGTGCGGATGCGCAAGCTTTTCACCGCACTCGCCGCCACGCTATTCCTCGCATCCTGGGGCGCGCACGCGCAGCTCCTCGCCCCGGTGCCCGCGCGGCCCGACGCGATGATGAGCGCGCTCACCGCGGAAGTGATGGCGGTCCTCGGCCAGGACGCGAGCGCCGGCCGCGCCGCCGAGCTCGCCCGCCTGGTGGAGCGCCGCATCGTGCCGGTGTTCGATTTCCAGCGCATGACGCGCATCGCGCTCGCGCGCAACTGGCGCGCCGCTACCGCCGAGCAGCAGGACGCGCTCGCCGCGCAGTTCAAGACGCTGCTGGTGCGCACCTATTCGCAGGCGCTGCTCGAGTTCCGCGACCAGGCGATCGTGTACAAGCCGCTGCGCGCCGCTGCCGGCGAGACCGAGGTGACGGTGCGCTCGGCGATGCGCCGGCCGGGCGTCGAGCCGCTCACCATCGACTACGACATGGCCGATGGCGTGGCGGGCTGGCAGGTCTACGACGTCAAGATCGCCGGTGTCAGCCTGGTGCTCGCCTACCGCGAGTCGTTCGCGAGCATCGTGCGCTCGAGCGGCATCGAAGGCCTGGTCAGGATGCTCGAGGACAAGAACCGGCAGAACGAGCGCGGCGCGAGCGCCAGCGACGCCGTGAACCCATTGAGAACCAAGGAGCCGCAATGCAAATCCGTCCGTTGCACGACCGCGTAATCGTCAAGCGTCTCGACGAGGAGAAGAAGACCGCGTCCGGGATCGTCATCCCCGATACCGCGGCGGAGAAGCCCGATCAGGGCGAAGTCACGGCGGTCGGCAAGGGCAAGCTGACCGATGAAGGCGTGCTGGTGCCGCTCGAGGTCAAGGTCGGCGACCGCGTGCTGTTCGGCAAATACACCGGGCAGACCGTCCGCGTGAAGGGCGATGAGCTGCTGGTCATGCGAGAGGAAGACATCATGGGCATAGTGGAAGGACAACAATGACCACCAAAGACGTACGGTTCCACGAAGACGCAAGAACGCGGATGGTGCGCGGGCTGAACATCCTCGCCGACGC
>DASXRW010000387.1:0-4193 GCA_036506355.1 Burkholderiales bacterium | reverse complement strand
GCCTCCGCGCCCGACAACCCGCGCATCGCGCCGAAGCACTTCCTGAACGAGGCGCTCTCGCCGCTATGGGCGCTCCTCAACACGCGCGATGCGCGCGGCTACCACGCCCGCGAGAGCGTGATGTGGAAGGCCGGCTGGTCGCACTCGTTCCACTTCGGCCTCTGCCGCAGCTCGACCAACGTGCCGCTGGGCTGGGTGCTCTCGCGCAGCACGCGCGAGCGCATGGAGACGCAGCTCGCGCAGCCGAAGTGCGGCGAGCTCTTCGACAACCCGGCGAACCTGCGGGCGATCGACGCGCACTTCGCCGCGCCGCAGCAGCGGCTCTAACAGCCTTTCAACAGGGAACCCACAGCCTATCCACAGGAGGCTGTGGACAACTCTAGCGCCGGGCGGCGTAGGCCTTCACGTTGCGCACCTCTTCCTCGGTGATGATGTCGACGAGGCGCAGAAAGACGTTGCGCGGCAGCTCCTGCAGGCTGTTCCAGCCGGAAAAATCGACCTCGGACGCGCCGAGATAGAGGCGCAGCTGCTCTTCGCCGCCGAGAATCTGCGCGGCGCGCTTGAGCGCGCGAGTGTGAATATCGTGAAGCACCAGGCCCTCCCCAAGGCTGTCACTTCAGCAATCGGAATTTGAAACGACTGGCGCACAGAATGCATCGCGCCGCGCGCGGCGTCAATGCGCTCGCGCGATATTTTTCTGACGCGTTGCTTTCATGCCATGCCGGCGTATAAATTTTTCGCGGTGCGCGAAAAAATCCAGTCGCGCTCCGCATCGGAAAGATCTGCAAGCGCTTGACGCGCATCGGCAAGCAGCGCAGCAAGCTTTCCTTCCGACGCGGGATAGTTCGAGCCCCACGCGATGCGCGGCGCGCCGAACGTCTTGACAACGCGCTCGAGAAAGCTTTGCGGCGCGTCGCGAAGGTTGTGCGTCGTCAATTTCAGGTAAAGATTTTCATATCTCGCCAGCGCAAACAGGCTCTGCGCCGCCGCATATGGCGGCCCGTCGTCCACCACCGGCCGCGCCATGTGATCGAGAATCACTCGCGCCCGGGGAAACCGCTCCAGCAGGGTTTGCAGCTGGCCCAGCCCGGGCGCCCGCACCTGCACGCATATGGGAAGGCCAGCCTCCACCGCGCATTCCCAAGCCGGAAACGAGCGCGGATCGTCCAGCCTCGCTTCCTGCGCCGTGGTGTGCCCGGCGATGAACACCCTGAGCCCACTCAGCCCGCGGCCCATCCAGTGCCGGATGCGCTCGGCCGCATCGGGCGCGAGCATGTCGACCGAGAACACGCCGGCGAAGCGCTGCGGATGCGCCGCCACCGCGTCGGCGACGTACGAATTGTCTTGCCCATAGCACGTGGACGCTTGGACCAGCACCGATTTCTCTATACCCGCCTCGTCCATGGCGGCGAGCATCTGCTCCGCGCTCACCGGCCGCTCGCGCGACCAGTCCGACTGCTTGCCGCCGAGCGGCGCGCGCGGATAGCGCGCGGTGTCCGGCGAGATGACGTGCGGATGGATGTCGACGACGGGCATCAGAAGCGGAGCATTGTCGTGCCGGTCGAGGTGACGCGCTAGGGAACTGCAGCGCCGGCTATAGTCGAGCCGGGGGAGAAGAGAGATGCCGGACACGCCAGCTATCGACTGGGTCAGCAAGCCTTGCCCGAAATGCGGCTACATCCGCACGCGCCTCGATACGAACCCTGCCTGGCAATGCCCGCGCTGCCGGATCGCCTACGCCAAGTACGCCGCGCAGGCCGCGCAGCTCCGCCAGAGCCTCGCGATGCACGGGCGGGAAATGACCGAGCGCGCGAAGTCCGACCACTCGCTCCTCCTCCTCGTTGCCGTGAACGCCGTCGCGCTCGGCGTCGCTTACTACCTGCACATGAGCCTGCGCGGGCTGATGCTCGTCTACTGGATCCAGAGCGTCGTCATCGGCGTGATGAACGTGATCCGCATACTCAGGCTCCGGCGCTTCGCCACCGCGGGCTTCACGATCAACGACAAGCCGGTGACCGAGACGCCCTCCTCGAAGCGGACCGTCGCCACCTTCTTTGCGCTCCACTACGGCTTGTTTCACGCCGTTTACCTGCTGTACATCGTCGCCGACAGCAAGGGAACCTTCGCCACGCCGGCCGGCCGAACATCGGCACGCTGATGTTCCTGCCCTATGCGCGCGTTGTGCCGATGCACCTGATGATGATCACGGGCCTCGCCTTCACCCACGACGCGGGACCGCTCGCCGTGGTGCTGTTCGGCGCGCTCAAGACCGCCGCCGACGCCCTCATGCACACGGTCGAGCATCACATGAGGGCGCAGGCGGAATAACCGACGACGGTCACTCGATGCGCCCGACCGCCTTCACCACCTTCGCCATCGCCTCATAATCCTCGCGCAGCAGCTTTTCAAACGCCTCGGGTGTCAGCGCCCGGGGCTCCACGCCCTGCGCGGCGAGGCGCTCGAGGATCACGGGATTGGCGAGCAGCTTCGCCACCTCCGCGTTGAGGCGCTCGATCACCGCGCGCGGCGTGCGCGCCGGCGCGAGCAGCCCGAACCAGGACTCAAAGACATATCCCGGCACCTCCTCGGCGACTGCAGGCACCTCCGGCAGGAACGCCGAGCGCTTCGGCGACGTCACGCCGAGCAGGCGAATCCTCCCGTCTTTGGCGAACGGCAGCGCGCCGACGTTCGGCACGATCAACGCGTGCGAGCGCCCCGCCAGCACGTCGTTGGTCGCGTCCTGCGTCGACTTGAACGGGATGTGCACCATCTCGATCCCGGCGAGCTTGGCGAAGTACGCCATCGCGAGATGCCCCGAGCTGCCGTGGCCGGGCGAGGCATAGTTCAACGCTCCCGGACGGGCCTTTGCATAGCTCACCAGGTCCGACAGCTTGCGCGCCGGCAGCCCGGCGCTCGCCATCAGCACGTAGCTCTGCATGCCGATGTTCGCCACCGGCGCAAAGTCCTTGATGGGATCGTACGCAGGCTGCTCCGCCAGCAGCGCCGTGATGTTGTGGCTCGATGCCGCGAATACCAGTGTGTTCCCGTCCGGCGCCGCCTTCGCCACGCTCGCCGTGCCGATCGCCCCGCCCGCGCCCGGCCGGTTCTCGACGATCACCGGCTGCCCGAGCGCCGCGCCGAGCTCGCTATAGAAACTGCGCGCCAGCACTTCGCGCGCGCCGCCTGCGGCGAACGGCACGACGATGTGGATCACCTTGCCGCCGAGCTGCGCCGGCGCGGGCGCCGCGAATGCGCCGCACGCGAGCGCCGCCAGCGTTGCGGTTGCCCGTCTCCAGCCCATGGGTGCCGCGATGCTACTTCCTTCGTCCGCTATGCGCTCTACCGCACGGTCCCGGCCCTCGCCGCATGAGATGCTGCGTTATGTTGGTGCGAGCTATTCCAAAAACTGCCCCGAGACGCGGCAGGCTGCTCTACGTCGAAGACCATGCCGAGAGCATGGCGCTCGTGGAGCAGCTCATCGCAGCCCGCAAGGACCTCAAGCTGCTGCGCACTACGGACGCGGCACGAGGACTCAAGCTGGCGCGCAGCAAGCAGCCGGAAGTGATCCTGATCAACATCGACCTGCCGGGCATCGGCGGCATCGAGTTCATGAAGCGCCTGCGCGCGGAGCCCCGCACGCAAGCGGTCCCGGTCCTCGCGCTCGGCGCCGACGCTGCGCCGGAGACCATGGTCCAAGCCCTCGAGGCGGGATTTTTCCATTACCTCACCAGGCCCATCCAAGCCGGGCCGTTCATGGAAGCCCTCGCCTACGCGCTGGAATTCGCGGCGCTGGAGCGCGCCGAACAACTTTAAAGGAGTCACGATGAAAATCCGTCCATTGCACGACCGCGTAATCGTCAAGCGTCTAGACGAGGAAAAGAAGACCGCCTCCGGCATCGTCATCCCGGACACCGCGGCGGAGAAGCCCGACCAGGGCGAAGTCATGGCCGTCGGCAAGGGCAAGCTCACCGACGAAGGCAAGCTCGTGCCCGTCGAGGTCAAGGTCGGCGACCGTGTGCTGTTCGGCAAATACTCCGGGCAGACCGTGCGGCTGAAGGGCGATGAGCTGCTGGTCATGCGAGAGGAAGACATCATGGGCATAGTGGAAGGACAACAATGACCACCAAAGACGTACGGTTCCACGAAGACGCAAGAACGCGGATGGTGCGCGG
Organism: Burkholderiales bacterium; assembly: GCA_036506355.1. Lineage (GTDB taxonomy): Bacteria > Pseudomonadota > Gammaproteobacteria > Burkholderiales > SG8-39 > SCGC-AG-212-J23. The sequence goes on along the minus strand of DASXRW010000387.1, from coordinate 21 downwards.
GCTGAACATCCTCGCCGACGC
>DASXRW010000386.1:0-9034 GCA_036506355.1 Burkholderiales bacterium | reverse complement strand
AGCGCCGATCAGCCCGATGCGGATCGTGGAGGTGCTCGCTACCCGCTCCGTCGCATGAAAATCTGCGTCTTCTGCGGCTCAAGTCCGGGGCACGATCCGGCGTACAGCGATGGCGCGGCGCGCGTCGCCCGCGTAATGGCGCAGGCCGGCGCCCGGTATCTCGTAGAACGGGAAATCGTGCATCGCAAGCTTCATCACCTGCACGAGGTGGAGACGATGCACGACAGGAAAACAAAGATGAGCGCACTGGCGGACGCATTCCTCGCGCTTCCAGGCGGGGCGGGAACGCTCGAAGAGATCTTGGAGCAGTGGACCTGGGGTCAGCTCGGGATCCACTCCAAGCCGTGCGCGCTCCTCAACATCAACGGCTATTTCGACCCGCTGCGCATGATGATCGACCGGATGGTGCGCGAGGGATTCCTGAACCCGCGATTCGCCGAAATGCTCATCGTCTCCGACGACATCGACGCCGTGCTTGCCGCGTTCAGGTCGTACGTCGCGCCACCCAGCAAATGGTGATCAGACGCCGGAGGACCTCGCGCAGCCCCATATGGCCGTGTGTTACAATCCGAATAGATTTGTGTCACAAGGGTTTCGACGAATGGCGAATTTCCTGACCGCACGCATCCCGCCGCGAGTGGAGCAGAGGCTCGCGGAATACTGCGTCAAGCACGGGATGACGCGCTCCGAAGCCGTGGTGCGTGCGCTCGATCAATACCTCGAGGTCGAGACGGGCGTGGTGAACGCGGCCGCGTTGGCTGCGGACCTGATTCCGCGTCGTGGCACACGGCGCGTCCAGTCCGATCGCGCGCGCGAGCTCGTGCGCAAGACGTTTGCGCGCCGCCGCGCTCGTTGATACGGGGGCAGTCGCAGCGCTCGTCAATCGGCTCGACCGGCACCATCGCACCGCGTACGATTGGTTTCGGGATTTCCGCGGAGAGCTCCTCACCACCGAAGCGGTCATCGCCGAAACCGTTTACCTTCTCGACGGCCTCAGCGCCCACCAGCGTGCCGCGCTGATCTGGTTCGAACGCGCCCGGGCTGCAAAGCGCTTGCGCGTCGCGTCCGTAGCGGATTACGAGCGGATTAGCCAAATCATGGCTCGTTACGCCGATTTACCTTGCGATTACGCGGACGCAACGCTCATTGACCTGGCCGAGCGTACCGGGGTCGTGGCGATTGCCACTATCGACCAGCGCGATTTCTCGGTCTACCGCTTGCGCAGCGGCAAGCGCTTCCGGATCCTGCTCGAGGGCTGAGCGGGCGCTCGTCTCAGCTCGCCAATAGCCGCGGCAGCCAAAGCGCGATAGCCGGAAATATCGCGAGCAGCGCGAGCAGCACCAGGTCTGCGACGATGAACGGCGCCACCCCGCGGTAGATCGTGCGCATCGGGATCTCGCGCGCAAGCCCATGCAGCAGGAAGACGATCACGCCGATCGGCGGGATGATCATGCCGAGCTCGATCACCACCACGTTGATGATGCCCCACCACACCGGGTCGTAGCCGAGCTTGACGATCACCGGCAGCACGAAGGGCAGCGTGATCAGCATCGCCGAAATTTCATCGAACACCGCTCCCAGGACGAGATACGCGGCCAGCAGCACGAAGATGATCGCGAGCGGCGCGAGCGGCAGCCCCTGGATCGCCTGCACCAGCGCCTCGGGGATGCGCGCGAGGGTGATGAAGTAGCTGAAGACAAAGGCGCCGATCAGGATCACGTAGAGCATCGCGGTGGCGCTCGCCGACTCGCGCAGTCCTTCCACCAGGTTTTTCCATGTCAGCCTGCCGCGCGCGAGCGCGAACAGGAACGAGAGCACCGCCGCCACCGATGCCGCCTCGTTGACGGTGAAGACGCCGCTGTAGAGCCCGCCGAACACACCGGCGATCAGGATCAGCACCGGCGCCGCTTTCACCAGCGCCTGGCGCCGCTCGGGCCAAGGCACCCTTTGCAGCACCGGCGCGGCCTCCGGCCGCCAGCGCACGATGAGCGCGATGGCGATCAGGTTGAGCGCGATCGCGAGGAGCGCCGGCACGATCGCCGCGAGGAACAGATCGAAGATGAAGGTCTTCGCGACGATGCAGTACAGGATCATCACGATCGAGGGCGGAATGAGCGACTTGAGCGTGCCGCCGGCGGCAATGGTGCCGGTCGAGAACGCCGGCGAGTAGCCTCGCTTCAACATTTCGGGCAGCGCTACTCTGGCAAACGTCGCGGCCGTGGCAGTGGAGGAGCCGCACACCACGCCGAAGGCGGCGCAGCCGCCGATCGTGGCGTACGCCAGCCCTCCCCTGCGGTGGCCGAGGAGCGCGGCGACCGCGTTGTAGATGTCGGTCGAGAATCCCGCGATCGTCGCGAAGGTCCCCATCAGCAGGAAAAGGGGCACGGTCGCCAAGTCCACGTTGGAGAGCACGCCCGCCGGCTCGTTCGCGAGCAGCGTCAGTGCCGGCGCCCAGGTCGACTGCAGCGCGACGCCGGCAACGCCGACGATCATCATGGCGAAGCCGATCGGCACCTGCGCGAGGATCAATGCGAACAGCGCCACGAGCCCCAACGCGCCTATCGCGAGCGGCGTCATCGCTCGAACACCCGTGCCCAGTCGCGGGCGGCAACGATGAGCTGGACCAGCACCGCGAGCCACAGGATGACGTCGACGCCGAACCAGAACGGCGCGGTCGGGATCTGCAGCACGAAGGTCGTCTCATGGCCGCGTGCCAGCTTGGCGGCGTAGATCCAGAACTGCCACGCGGCGAGCGCCAGGACGGCGCAGACGATGAGCGCGGCCAGCGCATCCAGGAGTTTTCCAACTGTGGGATTGAGAAGGCCGCCCAGCCGGATGGCGATATTGCCGCGCTCGACGAGCACCACCGGAATACAGCAGGCGATGGCGACCGCGATGGCGAGGCCGCCGAGATCGCGCACGCCCTCGATCGGCCGGTTGGCAAGCCAGCGCAGGAGCCCGTCGGCGAGCGTCATGGTCGCAAGCCCCATCAGGGCGATGAGGCCGACGACCGAGAGCGCCCGAGTCGCGTTAAGCGTTAAGCGCTCGAGCGCCGACAGCATTTCTTACTTCTTGCTGCGCTCCTTCGCGATCTCCGCGGTGAGCGCCTTGTAGACCTCGGCGTGGCGCGGGCTCTTCGCCGCCCAGGCCTTGATCACCGGCTCGAAGGCGGCCTGCGCCGCTTTCTGATCGCCCGAGTCGGGGAATACCACTTTGCGCTTGGGATCGTTCTGCAGCTTCTTCACCAGCGAGCTGTCGTACTCGAGCATCGAGTCGATGTAGAGCTTGTTGATGTAGTCCATGTCGTACTTGCGGATCGCGTCCTGCCCGGCCTTCGGCAGGCCGTCGAAGACCTTCTTGTTCATGACGATGGCGAGCGGTACGGCGCCCAGGCGAATGAAGTAGTGGTGGCTGGTCACGCGGTCGAGGCCGAAGTCGTAGAGCACCGCCGGCTGCGAGGTGGACGCATCGATCGTGCGGCGGCTCAACGCTTCCGGCACTTCCGTCGGCGGCATGCCGACAGTCACCGCGCCGAGCGCCTTGAGCGACTCGATCTGAATCACGCCCGAGCCGCGGACTCTTTTGCCTTTCAGGTCTTTGATGGACGCAATGGGAAAGTTCGAGTGCAGGCTGAAGGGAGGCGTACCCCACATCGCGATCGGGTAGTAGTCGCCGTAGTCCTTGATGGCGCCGTTACGCACCAGGGCGGTATACACGCGGGTGGCCTCGGCCAGGTCCTGGAACATGCCGGGCAGCTCGATCACCTCGGTGTCGGGAAAGCGTCCCGGCGTGAACGGCGGCACGATGAAGCCGATGTCGGTGACGCCGTCGATCACCATCTGCGCCTGCTGCTGCGGCGCGCGGCCGAGCGCGCCGTTCGGGTAGAGCTCGATCTCGATCGCGCCGCCGGCCGCCTTGTTCACCGCCGCGACCCACGGTTTCTTCACCGTGTTGTAGAGCCGCTCGGTATCGGGCGAGAAGGTGGCGAACTTGAGCTTCACCGGCTGCTGCGCCGCCGCGGCGAGCGGCAGGCACAGCGCGAGGGCGAGCAGGGTCTTGCGCATCGCGGTCATCTCCTGGTTAAGAGCTTTCGTGCTTCATCGCCCATTCGGCGATATCGCGGCGGCGTGCGAACCACACTCCCTTGTGCTTCTTCGCATACTGCAGCATCTGACGCGCCGCCGGAATCAGCGTCGGGCGCGCACCCATGTGCGCGTGCAAGGTCAGCTCGCACCACTTCGGATAGCCCGCCTTCCCCTCGGCATAGAGCTGGTCGAAGGTCGCTTTCCATCCCTGCCACATGAAATCCGGCGGATTGCGCGCGGTGGCCCACATCCACAGATCGTTGTGCGGCAGGTTGACGCGCGGCAGGATCACCATCGGGCCGTGCTTCGTGTCCTTGAGGAACGGCAGGTCGTCGCTCATGTCGTCGCCGCTCCACAGGTAGCCTTCCTGCTTAAGGAAGTCGAGCGTGTTGGCCGAGCTCGCGCTGCCCTGGCTCACCCAGCCGATCGGGCGCGTGCCCGCCGCTTCGGTCAGCACGCGAGTCACCTTGCGCATCTCTTCGAGCTCGGTCTGCGGATCCTCGTCCTTCGCCGTCACGTCCTGCGCCCAGGCATGACCGACGATCTCGCAGCCGTAGTCGGCGAGCGCGCGCACGATCTTGGGATGGCGCTCGCCGGTGAGGCCATTGGTCGAGACGCTGCCCTTGATCTTCAGCTCGTCCATCAGGTCCATCAGCCGCCAAACGCCCGCCTTGTAGGCGTAGTCCGCGTACGTGAGCGAGAAGTGGTCCACCTTGTTGGACGTCTTCTCGAGCGTCACCTGGCTCGCGCGCACGAAGGATTCGAGCGCCATGTTGAGGCTGACGCAGATCCTCGCCCCCTTGGGCCATGACCATTTGCGCGGGTAGTGCAGCTTTCGCTTAGCCATTGACGACATCCGCGAAGGCCGCGACCACCTGGTGGAACGACTCGGGCTCCTCGCGGAACGGCAGCGCCCCTGCCCTGTTGATCACATGGAACTGCGAGATGCGCTGGCGTTGCGCGATGCCGCGGAAGAGCCACAGGCCGTGGTCGAACGTGGCGAGCGGATCATGGCTGCCCCAAATGATTTGGCAGGGCACCTTGATGCCCTCCTGCCGACACACTTCGTAGAAGCGCGCCTTCGCTTTCATCAGGCTGGGAACGAAGTGCTCCGCATGCGCCTCGGGCGTCATGCGTTCCTGCTTGCCCGCGGCGGCGACGCAGGCGTCAAGGAGCTTCCCGTCAATGTGCTGATGCGAATACGACACGCGCTCCAGCGCCCAGGCCTGCGATTCGCGGCTCCATAGCGGCTTGGGCGGATGCGCGAAGGTGAAATCGCCGACGCCATCGCCGGTCGGCGAGGCGGCGACGCTCGCCACGGCGGTGACCGCCTGCACGAGCTGCGGCGCTTCGATCGCCAGGCCGAGCGCGATCAGCCCGCCGAGGTCGTGGCCGACGAGATGGGATTTGCCTTTGCCCTCGATGGTTTTGCGCACATGCTGCGTCATCGAATCGACGGTAGTGCCGGTGACCTCTATGGCGGTCGCGTTCTGGAATCGCTCGAGCACGGATCCCCAGATATGCGGGCCGCTGCAGTACGGCGTCACGCCCGGCACGCCGCCGTGCACGAACACCAGGTTCATCGGCATGAGAACACCCAGCGCCGCATGAGCGCATTGAAGCGCTCCGGGTGCTCGCGGAAGGGAAAGTGGCCGGACTGGTTGATGACGTGGAAGAGCGCGCGGCGCTCGTGCTTTGCAAACATGTTGTAGAGCTCGATGCCGCGGTCGATCACCGCGGTCCGGTCATCAAAGCCCCACACCACCTGCACCGGACGTTGCACGCGCCCCTCGTTGATCCACTGCAGCGTCTCGCGCTTCTCGCGCGCCAGCTCGGGCAGGAAGAGCTTGGTGCCGAGCTTCTCGGCGCCCATCTTGCGCACGCTCTCCTGGTACTTCGGCAGCGCGAGCGTCGCCATCACCGCGTCGACCCATTCGTCGTTCACGACGTCCGGGTTGAAGCTGTAGTTCTGGTACACCCACCGCACGCCCTCGCGCGTGCCGGCCGGATATGGCGGCTTGGCGAGCACCACTTCGTTCGTGCCGACGCCGGGGCTGAGCGTGCCGCTGTTCACCACGGTGAGCGACTTGACCAGGTCATGGTTATCCAGGGTGAGCCGCGTCGCGGCATAGCCGCCGCGGGAATGCCCGACGATGTGCACCGGCGGCAGCTTCAGCGCGCGCAGGAACGCTGCCGCGTGGCGCACCACCGCCGCCATCGTGTAATCGTCGTTCTTCGGGTTGTCGGTCTCGCCCTGCCCGAGCTTGTCGAAAGTGATCGCGCGCAAAGGGTATGAATGCGGCTCGGAGAGCGGCCGCAGATTCAGGTTCCAGGTATGCGCGCTCGAAGCGGAGTCGGCAGTGCCGAAATTACCGCCGTAGATGAACACGATCGGCTCGCCACTGCCGGCTTCGAAATAGCGTGTGCGGATGCCCTCGACGTCGATCCAGCGCCCTTCGGGCAAGCGCGCCATTGCTTTACTTGGCGGTGACCAGCTCGTCGGCCGGCGTACCGAGCGTGCGCCAGTCGGTGCTCTTCGGCACGATGCCTTCGAAGGACGCCAGCTTCACGTGCGGGACGTGCGGCTCGGTGGTGCCGATCGCCGGAGCGCCTTCGCCGAATTTTTTCGCCGCCGCGACCATCATGCGGCGGAACTGCACGACCGCGACGTCGCTCGAGCCCGGATGGTCCCGGCTCCGGTCGGCGATCGGGCCCATCGACTCCCACATCGCCATGTCCTGCGTCGGGATGCCCTGGATGCCGGTGAAGTCGCCGCGCTTCATCGCCTCGCGGTCCTGCTGGTAGCGATTTTGGAGCGTCCTTTTTTTGCGGAAATCATGATCGATGTCCTCGCCCACGGTGGCGGCGCAGAACCTGCGCCACGCTTCCTGCGTGATGCCCTTTTTCGGATCGGGATGCCAGGCAATCCAGTAGAACATCGTGTTCACGTCGTCCATCGGCACGAGCATCTGCGCGAGGTTGTACTGATCGTTCGGCGGAATCAGCACGGTGAACGGCGCGATGAAGAGCGTGGTGCGCACGTACTGGTCGGTTTCGGTATTGCGGATCGGCTTGCGCAGCGCCGCGTAGCGGAACCCGTAGGGCGTCGGCTCGAATTGCAGCTTTGGCGCCTTGTCGTTCGACGGACGCGGCCACGCAGTCTCCGTCGCCTTGGCGCCGTCCACCTCGGCTGATGGCATGTTGGTGGAGTGCAGGCTCGAGCTGTGCGCCGAGTCGATGGAGCCTTCGAGCACCTGCGCCCAGTTGCAGGCCGCGTGCATCTTCACGATCGCGTATTTGATGCCGGGCTTCGGCGCCCAGGCCGGCGGCTCGAACTCGCGCATCTTGTCCTTCGGCCCGAGCCACACCCACACGAAGCCGCCGGCTTCCTTCACTGGATAGGACTTCTGCTTTAGCGCGCTCTTCAACGCCGAGCCATCCGGCTCGGAGGACATCTCGAGGATGTTGCCTTCGACGTCGAATTTCCAGCCGTGATAGAGACAACGCAGGCCGCACTCTTCGTTGCGGCCGAAGACGAGCGAGGCACCGCGGTGCGGGCAGTGCTCGTCGAGCACGCCTAGGCGCCCCTGCGAATCGCGGAATACGACCAGATCCTCGCCCACGAGCCGCGCCTTCACCGGCGCGCCATCCTTCTCGGCCACTTCTTCGGACAGGCACACCGGCAGCCAGTGGCTGCGCATGATGCCGCCCATCGGCGTGGCGCCTTCGACGCGGCAAAGCAGTTCGTTCTGGTCTTTGGTCAGCATGCTCGTCTCGACAAATGCGCGGCAAAGATATACTTAGGTACCTAAGTATTTTCCGATGATACCTCCGCGGCCCCTGTGAAGACAATGCGCATCGGCGTCGCAGGCCTCGGCCGCGCATTTACGCTGATGGCGCCGACGCTCGCCGGCGACGCGCGCGTCGAGCTCGTCGCCGCCGCCGATCCGCGCGCCGAGGCGCGCGCCCAGTTCAAGACCGATTTTGGCGGCAGCGCATACGCCACAGTTGAAGAGCTGTGCGCCGATCCCGCGGTCGAGGTGATTTACGTGGCGACGCCGCACCAGTTTCATGCCGCGCACGCGCGCCTTGCCTTCGCCGCCGGCAAGCATGCTCTGGTCGAGAAGCCGATGGCGCACACACTGGACGAGTGCCGCAGCATGCTCGACGCGGCGCGTGCGGCGGGAAAGCACCTGGTGGTCGGCCACAGCCACAGCTTCGATGCGCCGATTGGCCGCACGCGCGAGCTGATCGCGAGCGGCAAGTACGGAAAGCTGCGCATGATCACGGCGCTCAACTTCACCGACTTCCTCTACCGCCCGCGCCGGCCGGAGGAGCTCGACACGGCGCGCGGCGGTGGCGCGGTCTACAACCAGGCGGCGCATCACATCGACATCGTGCGGCTGCTTGGCGGCGGGCGCCTCAGGAGCGTGCGCGCGGGAACCGGCGCGTGGGATCCGGCGCGGCCGACCGAGGGCGCGTATTCCGCGCTGCTGACGTTCGAGGATGGTGCTTTCGCGACCATCACGTACAGCGGCTACGCGCACTTTGACTCGGACGAGTTCACCGGCTGGATCGGCGAAGGCGGGCAACGCAAGGATCCGGCGAACTATGGCGCGGCGCGCAGACTGCTGGGTGGAGACGAAATGCAGCTGAAGAATGCGCGCAACTACGGCGGCGCGAAGTATGCGAAGGCGCCAAGCGGCCTAGCGCACCAGCACTTCGGCGTGCTCATCGCCTCGTGCGAGCGCGCCGATCTGCGGCCGCTGCCCGAAGGCGTGTGGGTCTATGCGGACGGCGAGAAACGGCTCGAGGCGCTGCCGGCGCCCAAGGTGCAGCGCGCGGAGGTGATCGATGAGCTGTACGCGGCGGTGGTCGATGGCAAAGCGCCGCTGCACGACGGCGAATGGGCGCTCGCCACTACCGAGGTGTGCCTCGCGATCCTGCAG
>DASXRW010000385.1:0-8685 GCA_036506355.1 Burkholderiales bacterium | reverse complement strand
GTCGAAGAAGTTGTTGCAGTGGAACTGCGTGTGGAAGCCGAGGATCGACGAGCCGAGCATGCCGTCCAGGATCTCCTCGCGCCAGGGCAGGATGCCGAAGGCCTCGGGGTTCGGCCAGGGGATGTGCCAGAAGGTGATGATGGTGGCGCGCGGCAGGCGCTCGCGCACCATGCGCGGCAGCAGCGCGAAGTGGTAGTCCTGCACCAGGATGATCGGGTCCTCGCTGTGCGCCTCGTCGGCGACGATCTCGGCGAAGCGCCGGTTCACGTTCTGGTAATGCTCCCAGTCGGGCGCGCGAAATACCGGGCGCGTGTGCGCGATGTGGCAGAGCGGCCACAGTCCTTCGTTGGCGAAGCCGTAGTAATAGCCCTGCTCCTCCTCCGGCGTGAGCCAGACGCGGCGAATGCGATAGGCCGGCCGCTCGGGCGGCACCATCACGTGATCGTTCTTGTCGACCGTGTCGCGGTCGGCGTTGCCCGCGCCATGCGCGATCCAAGTGCCCGAGCAGGCCCGCACGATGGGTTCCAGCGCGGTGACGAGCCCGCTCGCCGGCCGCTGGATCTCGATCACGTTGTTTTCCTTGCGCCGCACGTGCACGTAGGGCTCGCGGTTCGAGACGATCAGCACCTCGTCACCCTTGAGATCCTGGCGCAGGATGCGCCGCAGCGCCTCGGGCCCCCAGGTGGTCTGGCTTTCATCGCGGCCGGCGCGCTCGGCTTCGAGATCGCGCACCAGCGCCTGCAGATCACGCGCGATCGGCCGCAGTTCCGGCGCGGTGCTCGCGATCCCCAGCGGCGAGCGCAGCAGCGTCTCGCCCGACATCAGCGCCTTGAGTCCAGCCACCCAGCCGCGCCAGCTGATCTCGGCGATCACCATGGTGATGAGCGCGACCACCGCGGCGATCCCGGCGAAGAGCCACAGCACGTACTTCTTGGTGTCGGCGCTGCGCCGCTCGACGAAGCTCATGTCGTGCACGATCACGAGGCTGCCGAGCGGACCGGCGTCGCCGGCGACCGGGTTCGCCGAGACGTGCAGCGGGCCGTCGCGCAGCTGCAGCACCCAGCTGCGCGCTTCCCTCTGCTCGGGCGGCGGGCATTGCGCAGCCTGCGGGAAGGTCGGGCTCGCGAACGCGAGATGCCCGGCGCGGTCGCACAAGCCGATGGCGAAAATGCGCTCGCCCTGCATGATGCGCTCGAAGTAGCGGTGCACGCGCGCCTTGGCGCCGCGCGGATCGCGCATCAGCTCCGAGAGCGGCTCCTGCGCGGTCTGCGCGATGAGCGCGCCGCGCGCGTCGAGGTCGCGCACGAACCACTGGAACGTGAGGCGATCGACCAGCGGCACCACCGCGTAAGCGATCGCGGCGAGCGCGAGGGCGAGAGGTACGACGAAGCGAAGCGATAGCGGCATGTCTGGCGCGGGAACCGGCAGCACAAAGGGAGCCGCCAGCAACCCCCCTTTCGACAGCGATGGTAGCGGAAAGCTCTCGCCGCTAAAAGACGTCTCGATTCAGCGAGATGCTGTCGCCGATCGACTACACGCCGGATGGCTTACGCCTACTCTTTCGAGGCCGCGCCGATGTCGAGCACCTTGAGCGAGCGCGCCATCTTCTCCACGGGCTCGACCACGTCGATTTCCATCGCCGAAGACGCGGCACCGAGCTCCCTGAATCTTCGCGCGCTGACGAGGACCCGCGACTCGAGCGAGCCGACGGCGCTGTTGAAGGCCTCGACCGTCCTCGAGAGATTGCGGCCGAGATCGATCCAGTGCCCGCCGAGGTCCGAGATCCGCTTGTAGAGCTCGGCGCCGAGCTCGCTGATCTCCTTGGCGTTCACCGCGATCGACTCCTGCCTCCAGCCGTAGGCCACCGCCCGGAGCAGTCCGATCAGATTCACCGGCGTGGCAACCAGCACCCTTTGTTCCACGCCGAATTCCAACAGCGACGGATCCTCCTGCAGGGCGGCGCTGTAGAAGTGGTCGCCGGGCAGGAACATCACCACCAGCTCCGGCGTGTCCTCGAACTGGTCCCAGTACGATTTGCGCCCGAGCTCGGTGATGCGGTCCCGCACCAGTTTCGCGAACGCCTGCAGCTTGATCCTGCGCTCGCCCTCATCCACCGTCGCCATTGCGTCCAGATAGTTCGACACCGGCGCCTTGGCGTCGACCACGATGGTCTTGCCGGCCGGCAGCTTCACGATCAGATCCGGGCGCAGCGCTCCCGCCTCGGTTTTGAGCGTTTCCTGCTCGATGAAGTCGCAGTAGTTCAGCATGCCGGCCATCTCGACCACCCGGCGCAGCTGGATTTCCCCCCACTGGCCGCGAACCACGGGAGAGCGCAAAGCCTGCACCAGGTTCGAGGTTTCGGACCTGAGCTGCCGGCCGGCGTCGAGAAGCTGGCTGACCTGCTGCACCAGGCCCTGATAAGCGCCCTCGCGAGCGACTTCGAGCGACTGGATCTTGAGGTCGAACTTGCCGAGCGCCTCCTTGATGGGCGCGACCGACGCCTGGGCGAGCTTCAGGAATTCGTCGGAATTGCTCCTGAGGGCATTGGTCGAAAGCGCGCTGAAGGCATCCGAAAGCGCGGTCTTGGCCTCTCCGAGGAGCTTCAGCTTCTCCTCAAATCCCTTTCTTTCGGCATCGATCGTCGCCGCCAGCCCTTCCTTCTCTTTCGTCACCTCGAGGATCGTGCGCTGCTGCTGCGCGATGCTCATGCTGCGGGCCTCGATCTCGCGTTGCAGGTCGGGGATGCCCGCGGCCAGCGCCTCGAAGGAAGCGCGCCGGCTCGATTCCTCGCGCAGCTCGCCCGCGGCGGCGTCTCTTTGCCGGCCCGCCTGCGCGAGCTGCGCGCGCAATTCCCGTATGAAAAACCAGCCGGCCACCGCACCGATGGCGAGCCCGAGTAGAAGAAATGCCGCGACTTCCATGGCCGATTCTATTTCTAAACCGACTCCCGCAGCGTGAGCGCCGGCGAGGCGCGCAGCACCTTGCGCGACGAGAGCCAGGCGTTGAGCGAGAGGAGCGCGAGTCCCGCGAGCGGCCCGGCGATGAGGAGCGCCGCGCTCGGCGGCAGGTCGAGCTCGAACACGCGGCGCGCGAGCACCTGGCCGATGACGGCGGCGCCGAGGGTCGCGAGCAGGCCTGCGGCGAGGCCCATCGCGAGGAACTCGACGCGCTGCGCGCCCGCGACCTGCGCGCGCGAGGCGCCATAGACGCGCATCACGGCGGCTTCGCGCCGCCGCTCGTCCTCGGTCGCAACGAGCGCCGAATACAGCACGAGCAGGCCCGCGCCGAGCGCGAAGAGAAAGATGAACTGCACGGCCGCGATCAGCTGGTCGATCACGCCTTGTGCCTGGCGCAGCGCGGCGCCGATGTCGACGAGCGTCAGGTTCGGAAACTGGAGCGCCAGCCCATTGAGCGCCGCCTCGCGCCCCGGCTCGACGCGGAACGCGCTGATGTAGCTCGTCGCGAATTTTTCCAGCATGTGCGGTGGCGTAATGACGAAGAAATTCACCTTCATCGAGTCCCAGCGCAGACGCCGCAGCGAGGTGATGCGCCCGCTGAAGGTCTCGCCGCCGACGTTGAACACGAGCTCGTCGCCGAGCTTCCAGCCCAGGCGCTGCGCGATGCCCTCCTCCACCGAGAGACCGTCGCCGGTCCAGCGGCCGGCGGCAATGCCGTTGTGGCTCGGCAGCGTGTCCATGTACGAGAGGTTGAATTCGCGCTCGACCAGGCGCCGCGCACGTTCCTCGCTGTAGTCGGCTTCGCTCACCCGCTGTGCGTTCACGGCGATCAAGCGCCCCCGCACCATCGGGTAGAACTCGGGCTGGCCGAGCGCGTGCGAGCGCAGGAAGTCTTTGACCCCCTGGAGCTGATCGGGCTGCACGCCCAGGAGGAAACGGTTGGGCGCGTCGGGCGGCGCCGCGCGGCGCCAGGCGTCGATCAGGTCGTTGCGCGTGAAAGTGAGGAGCAGCACCGCGGTCAGACCGAGCGCGAGGCTTGCGACCTGCACGGCGTTGCCGCGGGCGTGGCGGCGCAGGTTGGCAAATCCGTAGCGCAGTGCGCGGTCGCCGATGCGCAGACGGCTGAGGACGCCCAGCGCGGCCCAGGCGACCAGAAAGAAAACCAGCACCGCAATGGCAAATCCGCCGACCACGTAGGCCCCCAGCGCGACATCGCCCGCCTGCCAGATGAGGAGCCCGGCGAGCAACGCGAGGCCGAGGCCGTAGGCGGCGAGCGCGCCGCGCTTCGGCGTGCCGGCCTCGCGGCGAATCACGCGCAAGGCGGGCACGTTCTTAAGCTGCATGAGCGGCGGCAGTGCGAAGCCGAGCAGCAGGACGAGACCCACCAGGAAGCCCTGCAGCGCCGGCCACGGCGTCGGCGGCGGCAGCTCGGCACGGATCAGCTCGCTGAGCGCCGCGCCGATGGCGAGCTGGGCACCGTAGCCGGCGAGCGCGCCGGCGGCGCAGGCAAAGAATCCCAGCAGCGCGAACTCGCCGGCATGCAGGGCGAGGAGGCGCGCCTGCGTCGCTCCCAGGCAGCGCATGACGGCGCAGCCGTCGAGATGGCGCTCGACGAAGCGCCGCGTGCCGAGCGCGATCGCCACGCCGGCGAGCACCGCGGCGAGGAGCGCCGTCAGCGCGAGGAAGCGGCGCGCGCGCTCGACCGAGGCGCGCACCTCGGGGCGGCCCGACTCCAGCGTGTCGATGCGCTCGCCGCGGCCGAGCATGGCTTCCATGTCGCGCGCGAGCGCAGCGATCTGCTCTCGCGTGCCGGCGGCGTAGAGGTAGTACGAGATGCGGCTGCCGGTCTGCACCAGTCCGGTCGCGGGCACGTCGGCGAGGTTCATCATCAGCCGCGGCGCGATGTTGAAGAAGTTCGCGCTGCGCTCGGGCTCGAGGGTCAGCACCGCGGCGACGCGCAGCTCTGACTTTCCCAGCCGGATCGTCGATCCGACCGGCGCCGCGAGCGCGCTGACCAGGCGCTCCTCCAGCCAGACCGTGCCCGCCGCCGGACCGCGCTCGGCCGCCGCGTCCGGCGCGCCCGGTGCTGGCGCGATGCGCAGGCGGCCGCGCAGCGGATAGTTCTCGCTCACCGCCTTGACGCCGGCGAGCTGGCTCTGGCCGCTCTTCAGCGCCATGCTGACGAAATTCAGCGCCTCGGCGCTTTGCCCGCCGCCGCCGCGCAACCGCTCGACGATGCGCGCGCTCCAGGGGTGGTCGGCCGCGAGCACCAGGTCCGCGCCGAGCAGCTGGTGCGCGTCGCGCTCGAGCGCCTGGCTCACGCGGTCGGCAAAGAAGCCGACGCTCGTGACGCTCGCGACCGCGATGACGAGCGCCGCGGCGAGCACGCCGAGCTCGCCTGCGCGCCAGTCGCGCGCCAGCATGCGCCACGCGCTTTTCATTCGGCGATGCGCCCGGCGACCAGCCGTACCACCCGCGCGCAGCGCGCGGCCAGCGCTTCGTCGTGCGTCACGAGGACGAGCGTCGTGCCGTATTCGCGGTTGAGCTCGAAGAGCAGGCTGATCACCGCGGCGCCGGACTCGGCATCCAGGCTGCCGGTGGGCTCATCGGCGAGCAGCAGCTTGGGCCGCACCACGAATGCCCGCGCGAGTGCCACGCGCTGCTGCTCGCCGCCGGAGAGGTGCTTGGGATAGTGGTGGACGCGCTCGGCGAGACCGACACGCGCCAGCATCTCCCGGGCCTTGCTCTCCGGATCGTCGCTGTCCGCGAGCTCCAGCGGCAGCATGACGTTCTCCAGCGCGTTGAGCGCCGGCAGCAGCTGGAACGACTGGAAGACGAAACCGAGCATGCGGCCGCGCAGCTCGGCGCGCCGGTCTTCATCAAGGGCGAAAAGATCGACGCCGTCCAGCATCACCACGCCGCTGGTCGGCGTGTCGAGCCCGGCGAGCAGCGCGAGCAGCGTCGATTTGCCGGAGCCCGAGGCGCCCACCACCGCGACCGCCTCGCCCGGCGTGACCTCGAGGTCGATGTCGCGCAGAATGACGAGCTCGCCCGCACCGCTCTTCACGGCCTTGCCTATGCGCTTCGCGATCACCACGGGTTTGTTGTCGTGCATGCTCTGGGCGCTCGGCGCGGGTGCGGCAGAGAAATCCATCCTGGTGTTTGGCGACAGCCTGTCAGCCGCGTACGGCATCGCGCAATCGCGCAGCTGGGTCGCGCTGCTCGGAGAACGGCTGAAGCGGGAGCGGCCGGATTATAGCGTCGCCAACGCGAGCATCTCCGGCGAGACCAGCGCCGGCGGCCTGGCGCGCATCGACGCCGCGCTCGCGCGCCACCGTCCCGCGGTGGTGATCGTCGAGCTCGGCGCCAACGACGGCCTGCGCGGCCTGCCGCTCGGCCAGATGAAGGCCAATCTCGGCACGATCATCGAGCATTCGCGCAAGAGCGGCGCGCGCGTGCTGCTCGTCGGCATGAAGCTGCCGCCGAACTACGGCCAGGAATACACCAGCGGTTTTGAGAACGCCTTTGCGGAGGTCGGCAAGCGCTACAAGGTCGCGCTGCTGCCGTTTCTCCTGGAAGGTTTCGCCGAGAAGCCCGAGTACTTTCAGCCCGATCGCATTCATCCGAACGATGAGGCGCAGCCGCTGATCCTCGAGCGCGTCTGGCAGGCGCTGCGGCCGCTCCTCAAGTAACTCGCAGCCGCGGCGCGCCGGCGGTGAACCGGCCGATCTGCTTTGCATCGCCGTCGAACGCTTTCAATACCTGCGCCACGGCATCCGGCGCACACGCGACCAGCAGGCCGCCGCTGGTCTGCGGATCGGTGATGAGCTTGCGCTTCCAGTCCGGGAAACCCGCCGGCAGATCGACCTCGTGGCCGTAGCTCTTCCAGTTGCGCTCGGAGGCGCCGGTGGCGACGCCCTGCTTCACCCAGTCGAGCGCCTCGGCGATCAGCGGCAAGGCATCGAAGCTCACCTGCGCGCCAAGCCGCGCGCCACGGCACATCTCGAGCAGATGGCCAGCGAGACCAAAGCCGGTGACGTCGGTGAGCGCGTGCACGCCCGGCATCTCGGCGAGCGGCTGGCCCGGCGTGTTGAGCTGCGTCGTCCACTTCAGCATCTCGGCGTAGCCGGAGGCCGAGAGCTTGCCTTTCTTGAGCGCCGCCGAAAGGATGCCGATGCCGAGCGGCTTGCCCAGCACCAGCGCGTCGCCTTCGTGGGCCGTGCTGTTTTTTTTGATATTCCGAGGATGCACCAGGCCCAGCGCCACCAGGCCATAGATCGGCTCGAGCGTGTCGATCGAATGGCCGCCGGCGATCGGGATGCCCGCGGCGGCGCACACCGATTCGCCGCCCGCGAGGATCCCGCGGATCGCCGACAGCGGCAGCTTCTCGAGCGGCATGCCGACGATCGCGAGCGCCATGATCGGACGAGCGCCCATCGCGTAGACGTCGGAGAGGGCGTTGGTCGCGGCGATGCGCCCGAAATCGAACGGCTCGTCGACTATGGGCGTAAAAAAGTCCGTCGTGGCCACCAGCGCCTGCGTGTCGTTCAACCGGTAGACCGCGGCGTCATCGGCGGTTTCGGTGCCGACCAGCAGATCGGCCGGCAGGCCCCGGATCGGGCTCGCGGCGAGGATTTCCGAGAGCACTGCCGGGGCGATCTTGCAGCCGCAGCCGCCGCCGTGGCTGAACTCGGTGAGGCGAATCTTTTCAGGCGCGTTCATGGGTCCTTTCCATTCTACAAGTGCGAAAACCGGCGAAGACGTCGCCGCGCTCGGGCAGGAAGAAATTGCGGAAGCTCGCGTTCACCAGCCGGCGCGGTGTCGCGAAGCTCGCGCCCTTCAGCACCTTGTGCGTGCCGAACCAGGGCTGCGAGTAGTCGGCATAAGGATCGGCGCTGAACCCGGGAAACGGCGCAAAGGTGCTCGCCGTCCACTCCCACACCTCGCCCCATTGCATCTTCGAGGCAGCGAACTGCCACTCGGCCTCGGTGGGCAGCCTGCGATCGGCCCAGCGGCACCACGCCTGCGCCTCGTTCCAGTCGACGTGCCTCACCGGTTCGCCAGGCTCGACCCGCTGCCAGCTGGCGAAGCGGCGCTCGTGCCACGCGCCATCGTGCTTGCGCCAATAACGGGGCGCGGCGCCGCCGTCGTCGACGTACTCCAGGTACTGCGCGTTGCTCACCGGCCGCGCCGCGATGGCAAACGGCGCGACCTCCACGTCATGCGCCCACTTCTCGTTGTCGAAGATGAAACGTTCCTCTCCGCGCTCGGCGCCGAGGCGGATTGTTCCACCGGGGAATGCTAAATCGGGGTCAGGACCAGAATTAATTGCGGCCCTGACCCCGAATTCCAGGTCGGGGTAGCCGAGCGTCTGGTGCGTGTAGTGCAGCGCCTCGGCGTGCATGTCCTCGTGCAGCGTGCAAAGGCGCACGAAGTAGCGCAGGCGCTCGTTCTCGGGCTCGCGCGCAAGGCGTTCCAGCGTCTTTTCCAGTACCGCAGCCAGATAGGCGCGCGTCGCCGCGAGGTTCGGGAGCGGCAGGTCCCAGCGCGTGTCGTGCGCGACGTTGGAGGAGTCGTAGAGCTGGTCGGCGTTCGGCAGGATGGACGCGGCAAGCGTCCCATCGCCGCGCCAGCGCAGGCACCAGTGCTCCTGGAACCAGCCGACGTGGCCGATCTCCCAGAGCGGCGGGTTGACGATGGCGAGCTGCGGCCCGAGCAGGCGCTCGCC